>CAJXVJ010000221.1 GCA_913061105.1 uncultured Alcanivoracaceae bacterium
GATTTCTGCCTGTCTCGTGGGCTCGGAGATGTGTATAAGAGACAGGTATTAAACTGGGTTTTAAATCATATTTTATTAAAATATTGATTATTAAGTTTCTTCGCCTTCAACAGTCAGCGTAAACTTGGCATTAACATCTGCGTGGAAAGACAGTTCAATTTCTTCCTCACCAACTTCTCTGATAACACCTTCTGACATAACAACTTCACTTTTATCTACAGGGAAGCCATTTTGAGTCAATTTCTCAGCAATTTCACGCGGGCCTATTGAGCCATATAATTTGCCTTCTGGGCTGGCATTTGAAGAAATGCTGATTTCCATACCTTCAATTGATTCAGCACGT
This sequence comes from uncultured Alcanivoracaceae bacterium, assembly GCA_913061105.1. Taxonomy (GTDB): domain Bacteria; phylum Pseudomonadota; class Gammaproteobacteria; order Xanthomonadales; family Marinicellaceae; genus NORP309. The sequence continues at coordinate 344 of CAJXVJ010000221.1, forward strand.
GCTTTTGCAGCAGCTAATGTGTCTTTTTCTTTAGCAACAAACTCAGCTTTACGCTCTTCAAATAATTTAATATTTGCTTTCGTTGCCATTGCACCTTTAGCTTGAGGAATTAAGTAATTTCTAGCAAAACCTGGTTTTACAGAAACAACTTCACCTAATTCACCAAGGTTTTGAACAGTTTGTAATAATATTACTTGCATACTAATTCTCCTTAATAATGTTGGTCACAGTATGGTAACAATGCAATATATCTCGCACGTTTAACAGCTGTTGTTAGTTGTCTTTGATATTTAGCTTTAGTCCCTGTAATGCGGCTAGGAATAATTTTTCCAGTCTCACCAACGTTTTGTTTTAAAGTATCTAAATCTTTATAATCAATATGTGTAACGCCTTCTGCAGTAAATTTGCAAAAACGCTTACTGTTATTTTGTCTTCTTCTTTGTTGCATTATTCTTCTCCTGAACCACTGGTTTCATCAGCTTTAGCATCTTCTTGTACTTCTTCAACTTTGGCTTCATCAACTTTAGCTTCTTCTTTAACTTCTTCTACTTTAGGTTTATCTTCCGCAGTTTTATCAGTTTTTTTGTAATCTTTGTCATCCTTCTTTATTAAGAAAGAATCTTCAGTCACAGCATTTTTCAATTTGATAACCATGTGACGCAAGACTGCATCATTGAATCTAAAAGCTTCAAGAATTTCTTCAAGTGGACCTGTATTACATTCAACATTCATTAAGTAGTAATGGGCTTTATGTAGTCTTTGAATTGGATAAGCCAGTTGACGACGGCCCCAATCTTCAGCACGGTGAACCGCGCCTTTATCATTTTCTACCATTGCACGGTATCTTTCTACCATGGCAGGTACTTGCTCGCTCTGATCAGGATGAATCAGAAAAACGATTTCGTAATGTCTCATTTTTTTCTCCTTATGGATAATAAAAGCCACCTATTTTCAATGTTATTAATAACTGTTGTATAGTGCAGCAAGGATTCGATTAAATTAATCGAGCGCGGATTTTAGCAAAACCACATCAATTAGCAACCTATTTGGTAGATTTATTAACAATCAGCTAAGTTTTATACACTTAATTCAGAATTGTATATTTTTTAAGCCTGTAAATTGGATTTTAATCATTCTACCTATATAATCCTTTGGTTTTAAAATATGATGACTAGGCTTAATGAGACTTACAATTTTAATAATAACTTTATTAATTCCAACTTTAAATTATGCCAAGGATAATGAATATACCATTGACCGATTGGATTGGGAAAAGCTATTAAGCAATAAATCGACAGTATCAGTAGAAAACCTATATGGCAATATTCTTATTAAGAAAGCTTACAGCAATTCATTTGTTATTCACGCAGTTAATCAAAACCATAAAAGCAAAGTCAGAAATAAAGCCAAATTTCAAATTGATGAACTTGATAATCAAATTTCCATAAAAGTAATATTCAATAACCCTACAGAATTAGAAAGATCCGATATTTCTTTGGTTATGCCAAAAGACAACCATTTAACTATTTCCATGAAAGATGGCAAACTCACTGCAAAAAAAATCATAAATCCTATATCCATTAAAACTGATTCAGCAGAAGTGTATTTAACAACAAAGTCTGAATTTGATGTTTTTTCTAAATCTGGTGATGTGTTTGTAAAAATATTAGAAAACTCGAAAAATCAAACTTCGAATATACAAAGTTTTACTGGAAATATTACTTTACAATTCTTGGCAGATAAACCCTATATTGATGTGGTTAGTGGTAAAACGGTGACATCAAACTCTGCAGAATTGTTAATGACAAAGAAACATTTAAAAAGACACGATTTATTTAATGATCCAGCATCTTCGACAAAAGTCACCATTAAAAGTGATACCGGGAATGTTATTTTAATAGATAAAAACACCATTTAAGACAATATTTATAAAAAACCATCAGTTCTGTGAAATTGGTTTAAGAAATAATTATTAATCAATATATTATTGATGATATAAAAAATCCCCCTTGATTCATTTCAAGGCAATGAAAAATTACATGAACATACAAAAAGAGAGAAACTAAATGTTTAACAACAAAAAACCAGTATTGATGATTACCATAACAAGCTTATTGCATGTAACTGCAATTCAAGCTGAAAACGAAGTAGTTGTTGGCGCTGAATTATTTGGAGGTCCTGTCACACCTGCAATTGTTAATATTGATATGGAAACAATTCAACAATTTCCAAAATGGAAAGTTGGAGATCCCATCACCGAAAAACCATTGAGAAATCGCAGACCAAAAGATTTACCTTTCCAAACAACGGCAGAAAGAGGTTTTGGAGTCGATACTTTAGCCCAAAGACAAGAGCTGTATAACAGCAATTCTTTTGGTAATGACGTAGGATTTAGTCAAACAATAGTAAATACAAATGGTGCTGGATTTACAGGTGTGAGTCCTGCTGATACCAATGGTGATATAGGAATTGATTATTACGTTCAATCGATTAACGATTCTACCAGCTCAGAAATTTTAATCCTTAACAAATCAGATGGTACTACAGCCGCAAACTTTAGACTAGGTACATTAGCGAATGGAAGTGGAACTGGATGTGGTGGAAGTGGTGGGCGCGGAGACCCTGTTATATTTTTCGATCAATTTGCTGAAAATGGACAAGGTGAAACAAATGGAAAATGGGTATTAACTGAGTTTACCAGTGATTCTTTTTGTATATATGTTTCACAAACCAGTGACCCTACCATTGGATCATGGTTTATTTATGAATTTCAATCTTCATCTGGCGGTTTGCCCGATTACCCCAAATTTGGTAACTGGGGCGATGCTTATTATATTGGAGCCAATGAAGGTCCAAGACAATATGCTTTAGATAGACAAAACATGATTATTGGCGCAACTGCCAGACCGGCACAATCTTTTGGTGGTCCTGGCCTACCAGGTTTCGGTTTTCAACATTTAATGCCAGCAGATGCCGATGGTCAAACATTACCTCCCGCAGGAGCCCCTGGTATATTTATGCGCCACAGAGATGGTGATTATCATGATAATGGTAACCAACCTGATGTATTGGAAATTTTTGAATTCCATGTAGATTGGGATGATTCAAACAACTCAACTTTTACAGGACCAATAAACATTGAAGTCAGTGAATTTGACACTAACCTTGGTGGTACTAATTTTGGTGACCTATCTGTTGACCAACCTACTGGCACCAACCTATTTCCACTTAAACAACCGTTAATGTGGAGGTTACAACACCGCACAATAGATGACAGACAGCTTATTGTTGGCAATATGGTTACAGATGTTGATGGCAATGATTTGCATGGTGTTCGGTGGTTTCAACTTGAACGCCCTGCAGCAACAGTTACTGAAGGATGGAGTTTAGCAGACGAAGGTACTTATGCCTTAGGTGATACTTTAAATCGTTGGATGGCAAGTACTGCCATGGATGGTGATGGCAATATTGCCATAGGTTATAATGTAGCTGATGCAACAAGATTTCCTGGCATGAGGTATGCTGGTCGTTTAGCTACTGACCCTCCTGGCACTATGCCACAAGGCGAGTATGTTATTATTGATGGTACTGCGTCTAGTGGAAGCTCTAGATACGGTGATTATACTTCTTTAAATGTTGATCCAGTTGATGAATGTACATTCTGGTATACTGGTCAATATAATAGTTCATCTAGTTGGAGCACTCGAATTGCTTCGTTTAAATTTGAACAATGTGGCTGTCAATTAAAGCTTGATACAATAAATATCACTGGTACTGAAGCCATATCAGACAATAACATTCAAATATCCTGGAATGATTCATTGGTTAGTGAAATCACAGAATATAGAATTTTTCGGGCAACAACATCTGAATCAGAATATATCCAAATTGCCACTGTTGCTGATACGTCTATAGGAATGGGTGATGATGGTTCATATACATTTGATGATACCGACGTTTCATCAGGTACTGAGTACTTTTATATTATCAGAGCATCAGATGGCGATACTTGTTTATCGCCACAATCAAATGAGTCATCTGCTATTGCAACTGGCATTTGTACTCTGGCACCGACATTCTCCGGTATTGTCAATGTTTCCAATGATATGCTATCCAATTGTTCATTAACAATAGATTGGAATAACGCTGCATCAAACTGTCCTAATGGCAATGGTGATATTGAGTATAGCTTATACAAGTCACTTACCCCAATGTTTACACCAGATGTTAATAATTTAATTGGAACAGTGACAAACCAAAATTCATTTCAAGATAATGATCCAAGTTTAATATCCAATACAAATTACCATTATATAGTACAAGCTAAGGATTTAGACAGCAACATAAGTGAAGGTAATACCATTGAAGATTTCCAATTTCCTACAGGTGGATTAGAACCCCTAATATTTAATGATGATTTAGATTTATACAATAATACTGCTGAGGCTGAGGCTGAAGGTTGGTCTCATGGAGCTAGCATTGGCGTTGATGACTGGAGAATCGAAACTGGTGACGACAACACAACAGGAACAGGCAGTGCTTTTGTTTCTAATGATGTTGAACCATCTACAGATAAATTTTTAGTATCAAAACCATTCTCACCAAGTGTTAGTTCTGTATTAAGCTTTTATCATAAATTTGATTTTGAAATTAGTACTGTGGCTTGGGATGGTGGAGTATTAGAAATCACTATAGATGATGGTGCGACTTGGATCAGATTGAATTCTGAAATTACCATGGGCGGATACAACGTAACCCTAGATGGTAGTAGTGGTGCAAACCCATTGGGTAATGTAGCAGCTTGGGGTGGATTGCAATCTACATTTACAGAAGTACAAGTAGACCTTTCTTCATTCGCATTAGAACTTGTTCAAATTAGATGGAGAATGGGAACTGATGAATTTGTAGATGCAGGAACATGGGACATTGATGATATTGATATTTCCGATGTTAGTTTATTCGGTGTTTGTGATTTCACGGATCTGATTTATATGAATGGTTTTGAATAACCGGTTCAAAATTTCTAATAAAAATCAAATTAACCATTGTATTTGATGCACAATCAAGAGCCCGATATGGGCTCTTTTTTTATTAATTAAAAAGTTAGCACATTACAATATTCGATTCAATTCTGGTTAATTGAGTTAATTATCTATATAATTTCAAAGTTTTTGCCAATATACACAAAAAATCATTGAGATTAAATTGAAAGAAAAATTAAAAAAGAAGAGGAAATATATGTTTTACCATAAGAAAACACCATTGATTATTATTTTAACATGTTTATCGAGTGTTACTACAATACAAGCTGAAACTGTTGTACTTGAAGGTGCCGATTTATTTGGTGGACCTGTAACTCCAGCAATAGTTAATATTGATATGGATACAATCCAAAGTACCAGTAAATGGAAAATTGGAGATCCAATTATAGAAAAACCATTAATTAATCGCAAGCCTAGGGGCTTGCAGTTGCAGACATCTTCTGAAAGGGGATTTGGTGTTGATGTTTTGGCTCAACGTCAAGAAATTTATAATAATAATGTTTTTGGAAATGACCCAGAGTTTGGAAACACAATTATAAACAGAGATGGTGAAGGGTATACAGGAGTCAGTCCAGCAGATACCAATGGTGACATAGGCATTAATTTACTATGTACAATCAATTAACGATTCTACCAGCTCAAATATATTAATTCTCAATAAATCTGATGGTACTACTGCATCAAACTTTAGATTAGGCACTTTAGCTAATGGAAGCGGAACAGGATGTGGTGGAAGTGGTGGCCGTGGAGATCCTGTTATATTTTTCGATCAATTTGCTGAAAATGGACAAGGTGAAACTAACGGAAAATGGGTATTAACTGAGTTTACCAGTGATTCTTTTTGTATATATGTTTCAC
>CAJXVJ010000222.1 GCA_913061105.1 uncultured Alcanivoracaceae bacterium
CGAGATTTCTGCCTGTCTCGTGGGCTCGGAGATGTGTATAAGAGACAGGGTCTATTGTTGGATGAAATTATAGGTCCTGTATTAACAGATGGTGTTTTTAATGAGTTTAGATTTAAAGATGAGAATCAGGTGATACCGCTTATTGTTCCTGTGACAACTGGAAATGAATATGTTGTCTCTTTAAGCTTTGCCAATTCACCATCAGATTTTGGCCCAAGTGTAGTGACCGATGCTGATGGATGTCTGGCTGGGAAAAATGGCATTTTTGCTATACCACCATCTGTATGGTTTTCTAGTTGTATACTTGGTGTTACTGGAGATTTTGCTATTAGGGCCGTAGTGGAATGTGAGGCTACTCCAACTACAACTGATTTATCAGTAACCAAAACTTCAGTGTTTGATAATTATACTCCTGGTGAAGATGTAACTTATGAAATTGTTGTCACTAATCCTGGACCAAGTCCCGCCAATGCAGTAACCGTTATTGATTTCTTTCCAAATGATTTGAATGCTCCATCGTGGGTTTGTTCTGGTCAAAATGGAGCGATATGTACCAATGCTTCAGGCAATGGCAATATTACTGAATCTATCAACTTAGGTGTTAATACCAGTATAACTTTTGATGCTGTCGCAACAGTAGATGTTAATGCAACTGATACTATCAGCAATACAGCCCAATTGGTTATCCCAGCTGGATTGACAGATACCAACCCAAATAATAACAATTCAACCAAAGATCTACCTAATATTGGCAATGATTTGATTTTTTTAAATGGTTTTGAAATTAATTAATCTGACTGTTTGTTTAATAGATCAATAATCTGATTGCGATTTGTAAGAGCCAATAGCAGTAATACATCACCTGATTCTGACCAATTTAGGGCTTTTTTCGTACCATCAATGGTATCTGAAGCATGCATAATTTGGTCTGGTTTTATGCCAAATGATAAGGCATATTTTTCAATCAACTTAGGAATTTCTCCTGGTTTTCTTCCACGCAAATGGGTTTCCATTTCGCAGATTAGCAACATATCAGGATTGGATTTTAGAGCAGATTTAACCAGACCTTTGATTAAGTCATCTGTTCTATCTCCTGCTTGCCCCATCATAACAAGCCTACGTTTTGCAGGCATGTTTTTAATGGTTTCAGCCATAAGGCTGAGCCCATGCTCATTGTGGGCAAAATCTGCAATCGCTTTAATGCCATCAAATTCAAATAAATTGCCTCTGCCTGGATTGTTTTCAGGTGTGCTTTTGAAATCTTTTAAGCCTTGGGCTATGGTATTGGTATCAAATCCCATGGCGCGACACATGGCAGTGACTGCCAGTGCATTGTGAACATTGTGTTTGGCTGCTCCAGAAAAAGTAATGGGAATGTCTTGCACAGCAATGATGGGTTGTTTACTCTTGTCTGATTGGTAAATAATTTCACCATTTTCGACAAAACAAGCACTGCCTCCATTTTTCAGATGTTCAAGTACAGTAGTGTTGTTATTGAACCATGAAAACCAAACTATTTTGTTATCCAAGGTTTTGGCAAAATTAACACAACCCGCATCATCGGCATTTAGAATGAGGTCTTGTTGATTATTTATCACTTGACGTACAGTAAATTTGGTTTCTACCATGTCCTCTAAAGTGTTTATCCCGTATTCACCCAAATGGTCTTCTGCAACATTAGTCACGACAACTGTTGTGGCTTGGTTTATTCCCAATCCGCGGCGTAACATGCCACCACGTGCAACTTCTAATAAAGCCACTTCAGATTTTGGATGTCGCAATAAGGTTCGGGCCCCACCAGGACCAGAATAATCGCCCGTATCTAGTATTTCATCACCAACTCGAATATAATCAGTTGAAGTGATGCCACAGCGTAAACCAGCGGCCTTGACAACAGAACTGGCCAATCTTACTGTGGTAGACTTGCCATTGGTTCCGGTGACCATGGCCACAGGAATATCAGTGATTGCTGCCCAATCAATGTCTTCAGGTTTAGGCAATTTATCAACAGCATATAATTGTGTGGTTTTTCCATATCCCAATGAAATTTCATCATCATCGGATAGAAATTTTACATCATGCAATGCAGCAGCTTTTTGCAATGCAATAAGTGCTGGGTTTATTTCACTATTTATTTCTTTCAAGAGCAATGGCAGGTGATCATCAATTGATACAGTAGTTGTGCCCTCTAACTCCTTTATTGTCATAGCAAAAGCCGCTTCTGTGACTTCAGTGGCAGCATATAAACAATCGATCGGTGCTGAAATGACCAAACTAGCACCACCATCATAGATACGTGTGCGTATTTCTTCATCTTTCCAACCTAATGCATCTAACAAACTACGGCAGTGACCTTTCCATAATTTAATGACTTTATCGGTATTGTTGTTAGAACATTCAATGTCTAAAATGGCACCGGCTTTGTTCCAAAATAAATTGGGTCCAGTTAAACGGCGTGAATCGGAAATTTTCAAATCATGACAATTGCTTTTGTCATTATCAATCATTGTCTTCTTCTATGCGTGCCAATCGAACTCCACGATCATCTTTGATTAAATCCATGCTTTGGATTAATTCTTTTTCGTCTTCATCAATGATGACACTAGAAGTCATCGTGTCATTACTTGGTGTTTTTGATTGCTGATTTTCAGGATTAAAACCAATGATTTGTTTCCAACAACGGGTAATATCATCTCCAAAAATCAGGAGTAAATCGCCATCTTGGCATTTCTGTAATGCTGCATCAACAGCATCTTCTTCAGAAGCAATGATTTCAGTTTGATTTTCATTAATGCCCAGTTCTATTAATTTACTTTGTAACATTAATGGGACTTCACGGTCATCACGACCACGGCGGTTATCATCTGCCTTAAGAATATAGTAATCAAAATGACCATAAGCTTCTTCTGCGATTTCATGAATGTCTTGATCACGCCTGTCGCCAGGTGCTGATAATACACATATTTTCTGGCCAGCCACTTCGAATCTATCAATGGTTTGACAGACGACTTTAATGGCTGCTGGATTGTGTCCATAATCTAAGATGACTTTGTAAGGGTGTTCATCGTATTGGTTCATTCGTCCTGGAGCTTGGAAGAAGGTAGAATCAAATGTACGTAAACCGTGTCTTATTTGATCTAATTCTTTGTCCATAGAGTAAGCAAGAGCAGCTGCAAACATGGCATTTTGTACATTGTGTGTGGCTTTGCCTTCAATGGTTGCTGGAATTAAATGAGTCCACAATAATGGAATGTGTGCGCCATTATCATATATAGTAATCATATCGCCATTGATGCCTTGTTCTAGAACAAAGGCCATGCCACCTCGATTGATGTGCTCTTTGACCAATAAATGGCTAGGGTTCATGGTTACATAACAGACTTTTTTGGCCTTGGTGTAATCTGCCATTTGTAAACACAAGTGATCATCAGCATTGAGTACTGCCACATCTTTGGCCACTTCAACCACAACACGTTTGGCCTCAGCCAATTGTTCTAGGGTTTCAATGCCTTTAATTCCTAAGTGATCAGATGATATGTTTAAACAGGCAGAGACATTTGTCGATGTATACCCTAAACCAGCACGAACAATGCCACCTCTTGCAGTTTCTAATACAGCAATATCAACTGTTGGATCACGTAATACAATATGTGATGCCATTGGCCCAGTCATGTCGCCTTTTACAGTTAGGTTGCCATCAATATAAACGCCTTCTGTTGCGGTATTTCCAACTATATGACCACAAGATTTTAAAACATGAGATAGCATTCTGGAAGTGGTGGTTTTACCGTTGGTACCTGTAATAGCAGCTATTGGTATACGACTAGGTGTGCCTTCTGGAAATAACATATCCATTACCTTACCAGCAACATCACGAGATTGGCCTTCAGAAGGTGCAACATGCATTCTGAATCCTGGTGCAGCATTGACTTCGCAAATACCACCACCAATATCTTTGTATGATTGAGAGATGTCATCGGTTAAAAAATCAACGCCACCAATGTCTAATCCAACGGCTAAAACTGCCCGTTCAGCCATGGCTTTATTATCAGGATGGACTTCATCTGTGACATCTATTGCTGTTCCACCGGTCGATAAATTGGCAGTTGAGCGAAGGTAAAATAATTCGCCTTCTGGCAATACTGTTTCTTGAGTATGCCCAGCTTGTTCTATCAGTAATTTAGCTTGTCTATCAAATTCTAGATTTGTGAGGACTTTTTCATGTCCCACTCCACGCCTGGGATCAGAGTTCACAATTTCAACCAATTGGGCAATGGTGTTTTTGCCATCTCCAATCACATGTCCAGGGACACGTTTAGCTACTGCTACCAATTCTCCATTCACGACTAACATGCGGTGATCATATCCAGTAATCATGGATTCAACCAAGATCGCACGTGAATTGCCTTTTTCTCTGGCAAATTGGAAAGCTGACTCAATTTCATTGTCTTCATTGATGTCAATGGAAATGCCACGTCCATGGTTACCATCTAATGGTTTTATAACCACTGGATAGCCCATGCGTCTGGCCATACGTACTGCTTGACGTTCAGAATAAACCAATTCTTGTCGAGGTAATGGTAAGCCCAAATCTCTTAATAATTTGTGTGTGTCTTCTTTATCGCAAGAAATTTCAACAGCGATGTGGGTGGTTTTTGATGTAATGGTGGCTTGAATGCGTTGTTGGTACTTGCCGTGGCCAAATTGAATCAATGAATATTCGTTTAATCTGAGCCATGGTATGCCACGTTCTTCTGCAGCATTAACAATTGACGCAGTTGATGGACCCAATTCTTTGCGTTGGGCAAATCGAATAAAATCTGTGATGTCTTTTTCAAACTCAAAATCCCTGTCGATGTAATCTTGTAATTGAAGTTTCAAATCACTTGGTAATAATGAATACAACAATTGCCTGGCAATGCCAGCTGCTTCCAAGCCAACATCGCGTTGCTTGTATTCAAAAACCATGTTGTAACAACCTTCTTCACCTTCCATAGAGCGGGTTTTTCCAAAAGTAACATCAGAGCCAGCCATGTTTTGTAATTCTAAAATCACATGTTCTAATATGTGGCCCATCCAGGTGCCACCATCTTCTTTTAATCGGCGAATAAAACCGCCTTCAACACCATAAGAACAACCGTGTTCTTGAAGACCAGGTAACGCAGCAATTAATCCATTAATAAAATCCTCACCAATCTTTGCTGAAGGCCATTGTTCTAATATGCCAATATCAATCTGTTGTCTGATTACTGGAAAGTGGGCATATAAATTTGGTCCTACATAAACATTGGTGGATAGTATTTTCATGGTTTTATTTCTCTCAAAGCAATGTGTGATTACGAAAATAAATTATAGTATAAATAATCGCCCTTGTCTTAATTAAATATAAGGGTGTGTGGACTTTTAATGGTTTAAGAGGCTTTTAGAACTTCTCAAATCTTATTTTTCTAATGCCATGATCAGTATCGTATTGTTTGGACTCTACAAAACCAAATTTTTTATATAATCTGACTGCAGGTAAATTATCTAAGCCTGTTTCAACGGTAAAAACATCAGTCGTGAAGTGAGCAAATACATAATCTAACAATTTTCCGGCAATACCTAATCTGAAAAACTGTGGATCAACCACTAACGATTGGATATGGATTGAATCATCATCTATTTTGATTTCGACAACCGCAGAAAGAGTGTGTTGAGTGTAGTATCCATAAAAGTCTGTTTCTGTTTCTGAGTATTCCATTAGTGTTCTTTTTAAAGGAGGAAAATCTACTGCCTTTAAGATTTCGGCTTCTATGGCATATGAAGCTTGAAACACTTTACGTGTTTCTATGGTTAACTCTTGATCTTGTAAGTTAAGTTTTTTAATCATTTGGGAACAATAACGGTATAGCCTTTGTCAGCTAAAAAATTTAAATAACTGTCACTGCCAATAAGGTTACTAATGGGCAATATGGCAAATGTTGACTTATTCTCTTTTAATGATTTAATGGCAGTTTCAAGCCAAACTTCGCGCAAACGAGGAACGATGTCTTTCATGCCTGTGTCCTGAACCACATCAGAGTTGAGAAATGCATTACCACAGGCTTTGTTTTGGTCTGGGTATTTTAACTCTTTTATGGTTAAGATATCGCCATTTGCCCAAGCATTAGCACGCAATAACATAACCTGCAAGTCACCTTCTAATCCTGTCTCTTATACACATCTCCGAGCCCACGAGACAGGCAGAAATCT
>CAJXVJ010000223.1 GCA_913061105.1 uncultured Alcanivoracaceae bacterium
GAATATATCTACATCCATTTAAAACAAATGCAATCAATAACAACAATAATACTTTTTTCATAATTTAATTTCTTCAATAATTTTCTTAATTTCTGATTTTAAGCCAGTCATATTTCCTTCAAACCAAGCCAACGGCATCCTGATTCCTTCGCCAATCAAACCGGATTGTTGCAACAAATATTTCACGGGTATCGGATTGGGCTGATATGATAACATTTTATATAAGTTTTCAAGACTAGAATTACATTTTTTTGCAGAAATAACATCACCCAGTGCCATATATGTACAAATTTTCTGTATTAAATGCGGGCGTAAATTGCTGGCAACACTGATTACACCCGTTGCTCCTTGTCCCATCGATTCTAAAAACGTATCATCATTACCAGACAGAATGGCAAAATCATGTGGAATTAATTTTACTAATTCTAAAATTCGGTCTTTATCAACTGAGGCTTCTTTAATTCCAATGACTTTTGGGTTTTTTGCCAATACCGCGGTTGTTTTTGGCAACATATCATTTTGTGTTCTGGTAGGAACATTATAAAGAATGATAGGCAATAATGAAGCTGCAGCAATTTTTTCAAAATGCTTTTGCATGCCTTGCTGCGTGGTGCGAATATAATAAGGTGTCACAATCAGCACACCATCGGCTCCGCATTTGTGAGCCAGTTCATTACTCAATATAACATCACAAGTTTTTATGTGTCCTGTTTGTGCAATTACTTTGGTTTTGGTATTTTGACAACATTTTACTGCGATTTCTAACAGGCGCTGAAATTCGTCTATATTCAACAAAGCTGATTCCCCAGTAGTCCCAGCAACGATGACAGCAGTAGTTTCAGCACGAATTTGCCAATGCAACAAATTTTTCCATTGATCATAGTCAATTTGACCATCACTTGACATGGGCGTTAGTAAGGCAGTCATACTTCCGTATAAATCTTTTGCAGTTAATGTAGACATTTGGCTCTATTTAATATAACTTGCTTATTTTATACGAAATAGAGTTAATAAATGATTAAGAAAGGCGAAAAAATTAAAGATTTTGATATTTTACTCACTGGAAACAAAACGGCCAAACTTTCTGATTACCAGGGTAAGTTCTTGGTATTGTATTTTTACCCAAAAGCCAGCACCCCAGGATGTACCACAGAAAGTTGTGATTTCACTGAATTATTCCCTCAGTTTGACACTATGAACGCCAACATATTGGGCGCCTCAATTGACAGTTTAAAACGCCAAGAAAACTTCAAAAACAAATACAATTTTGTATTCGATTTAATTGCAGATACTGATGAAGAAGTTTGCAATTACTTCGGAGTTATACAAGAGAAGAAAAACTTTGGTAAAACCTATATGGGCATAGTCCGTTCTACCTTTATTATTGATGCTGATGGAAAATTGGTAAAAGAATGGCGCAATTTAAGGGTAAAAGGCCATGCACAAGATGTATTGGAAAGTATTGAGTCTATGAGCAATTAGCATGTTCTAAACATCAAGTTTTTGATACACAACTAAGTGCGCGGAAAATAAACGGGAAAAACGTTCTGAAAACCTAAATTTATAATCGTGTTCATGCTGTGATAAGCATTTCCATTGGTTCTCTTCAAAATAGTCATTGATGTCATTAACCGCTTCTGATGAATCAAGTAAATGCTTTTTGTTCCATTGATAAGTGCATGACAAACACAACACACCACCCACTTTTACACTGTGTTTTAAAGCATTGACTATGGTATTGGGAGATGGGCACTGATCTAACACATTTAAGCTAACCACCAAATCAAATTGTTCATCAACTGTATGACTGTCAAATTCTTTATTGATTAGTTCAAATTTAACATCGGCACACACTTTTGCAATGGGGCTGGAATCAAATGTAATATGCCCCAATTGTTGTCGACTTTTTATATAGGTAAAATCAATTTTATGGCCTTTTAACAAAATGTCTTTATAAGTTTTCATAAAGGCCTGTGATGGTTCAACAGCTGTTACATTTTTAATACCACCATGTGCCTTAATCATTTCATAACTGCTGCGACCAAGTGATGAACCGACTTCTAATAGTTTTTGTGGGTGAATGTTGTTAATCAGCAAACTGTTATTGATGCTTTGTGCTACTTCATTGAAATGATTGGAAATAATAAACCGATCACTGACATGCCTAGATTTTGATTCAAGAACTGATTGATTGCCATGATCACGTAGAACATCTAGCCAATGGGTTTCGAAAAACATGGCCAAACCTCTGTCGTCTACATAATAATCGTTCAATACAGTAAAACCTTTATTTTTTAGCGCCCAATAACTGTGCGAGGTGAACAACTTTGCTATGCAAATCCTGTGCATTGTCAGCAACAACTGTCGAATGCCCTACTTTACGGCCAGGACGATTTTGTTTTCCATAGATGTGCCAATAAACATCTTTTTCTTTTGTGGTCAGTGATACCACAGGAATTTCACCAATCCAATTGATCATGGCAGAAAAGCCTTTGCTCATATCAGTTGAACCCAATGGCAGTCCAATGCCAGCGCGCAAATGGTTTTCAAATTGAGACGTCACCGCACCTTCAATACTCCAATGTCCTGAATTGTGTACTCTGGGTGCCATTTCGTTAATCAATAAACCATCATCAGTTTCAAACATTTCAACAGTCAGTACCCCAACATAATTGAGAGCATTGGCAATTTTTTTAGCATAATCAAAGGCCATTAAGCTGTTTTTACTTTCGACAGCAGGTACCAATGTTGTTGTGAGTATGCCTTCTTTGTGTTTGTTTTCACACAATTCATAACATGAAATCTCACCTTGAATATTACGTGCCAATATAACAGATACTTCACGTTTAAAATCAACCGCTTTTTCAAGAATAAAGGAGCCACCTTCCAGTTTGTCCCAGAGTGATTTTAAATCTGTATTTTCAGTTATTCGGTGTTGACCTTTGCCATCATATCCCATTCTTCTGGTTTTTAAAAAACCATTTTTTTCGCAACTTTTAGCTGCAAAAACAAGTTCCGAATAACTGTCAACTGTAAAAAAGTCACCTACTGGCAATTTAAGCTGTTCACGAAACAACACTTTTTCATTTAGTCTGTCTTGGGCAATTTTCAAAACATTAGGATGTGGAAAGACGTCGCTTCTTTTTGCAACAAACTTGGCGGCATCCACTGGTACATTTTCAAAATCATAGGTGATAAAATCGCATTTATTAGCAAATTCTTCTAAAGCGATTTCATTATCATAATCAGCTACCATTAACTCTCCAACCAAGCCCGCACAAGCATCTGCAGTTGGATCAAAAAAAACAAACCTAAAACCCAATGGATAACCGTCCAGAGCCAGCATTTGTGCCAACTGACCACCACCTAATATACCGATTGTTGGAAATTTATTCATCTGGATTAACCTGCTGGATTTGGGTTGTTCAAAACTGTGTTTGTTTGTTTTGCTCGAAAATCTGATAAGGATTGTTTTATAGTTGTGTCATGAGTTGCTAATAATGCTGCACAATATAACGCTGCATTTTTGGCGCCTGCATCACCAATACTCATGGTTGCAACTGGTACACCTGCCGGCATTTGTACAATTGAAAGTAATGAATCAACGCCATTAAGAACACTTGATTTTATCGGAACACCTATGACTGGTACTGCTGTAATTGCAGCAATCATTCCAGGTAAATGGGCTGCCCCACCTGCGGCCGCTATAATTATTTCAATGCCATTGGTTTCGGCATTTTTTGCAAAATCATACATGAGTTCTGGGGTGCGGTGAGCTGAAACAACTTGTTGGATGAAATGAATACCCAATTCATCTAATAAGTCAGCGCAATTTTTCATGGTTGCCCAATCTGATTTAGAACCCATTACCAGTGCTACTTTTTTCATAGTTAATCACATCTGTTGCAAAAGCGAATTGTGTCATACTTGAACGATATTCTCAATTGGAAATTTTAGATATCATCTTTTCATGCGATATCTAACCCAATTTTATCGTTTGTTTAATACATTATAGACAGATTAGTTTTTGAGAAAATGTAGCATCCTATTATTTGCTGGCATTTCTATGTCTGTGACTAGATTTATTCCTGCATTTAGCATATGTGATACAACCATTTCAAAATCTCTAATGCCACTGTGTTTGTTTCTTTGTTTTAACCAAACATCAAAATCAGCATTGGAATCTGATGTAAATTTTCCATCATAATTAAATGGACCATAGATGATGATGGTTGTCCCAGTAATTAAACATTCACCAAGTTGAACTATTAGAGATTGTACATTTTGCCAAGACATAATGTGTAATGTGTTTATGGTAATAACTATATCAGCATTTACCTGTGGAAAATCTGATTTACCAGCTTCGTATATTACAGGCTTGATTGTATTTTTAAGATTCGCATCATCAAGCCACATATTAATGCCCGCATGATTTTCCTTCAAATCTGATGTATGCCAGCTTATGTGTTGAAAATTCGGCGCCATAAACACAGTATGTTGGCCAGTACCTGATCCTATTTCTAACAGGTTTTTGTCAGTTGGCTTTATAAGCGTTTTAAGCACATCTAAAATAGGTTGCTGATTTCTCTCACATGCAGGCGAATTCGGTTTCTCCATTAATTTTTGTAAGTTTTTCCTTGTTTCATAACAAAATCAACATCTAACAATTGTTTGATGTCTTTTATTGGTGAACTGTCAACAGCAATTATATCGGCTGATTTGCCAACTTCTATGGTACCAAGACTATCAGACATGTCTAATAGATCTGCAGTATTTACTGTGGCTGATTTAATTATTTGCATGGCCGGCATCCCTGCTTCGTGCATTAATACAGCTTCTCGTGCATTGGTTCCATGAATTGATACACCACTGTCTGTACCAAAAGCTATCTTTACGCCTGCATCATAAGCTTTGATAAAATTACCTTTCATATCAGCACCCACTTTAAGCGCTTTTGCTTTAACTGATGGACTCAAGATATCTGTATTTTTAGCCATCCTCACAACTGTATCTCCAGCCAGCAAAGTTGGAACCAAATAAGCCCCTGTCTTTTTAAATAATTTAATCGCTTCAGGCCCTGTGTAAGTTCCATGTTCTACACTGGCAACACCGGCTTTTAGGGCTGCTATTATTCCATCTTCATGGTGTGCATGTGAAGCTACTTTTTTGCCCATGCGCTTTGCCGCTAACACGACTTCAGTTAATTCATCAGCTTCCATTTGTTGCCCAGTACCTGTTGCACGGTCTGTCATTACACCACCTGTTGATGTAATTTTTATCCAATCAGCACCATATTTGATGGCGTCTCTTGCTGCCCTACGACAGTCATATGGACCATCACAGATAGACTTGTCGGTATAAAACTCCATTAAATCGGGTTTCATTCCACTGACATCAGCATGCCCACCAGTGATTCCAACACCACCAGCTGCAATAATACGTGGTCCATCCACCCAGCCATTATCAACGGCATCTCTATACGCATACATGTATTGTGAATCGGATCCAACATCTCTTACCGTGGTAAAACCAGCCATTAAAGTTTTCATTCCATAATGGGTACTGCGCATGCCTTTTAATTGAGCTGACATCTTCATACTGTCTTTTATATTATCAGGACCTAATTCTCCTTGTAAATGAACATGCATGTCCATTAAGCCTGGAAGAACAAAACTGTTTTTTAAATTTATTACATTCGCGTCTTTATCTATATCATTGGCGTTTATATAACCTTTCATCACCTGTTTTATTAATTGATCTTCTATGACAATGGTGTGTTCTTTTAATACTTTTTCACCAGGAACAGCCAATAGTTCTCCAGCGTAAATAACGGTTATTTCAGCTGATGCGACTGATACAGATAATAATGACATTGTAGCCAAGACTTTATTAATAAATTTCATGTGATATCCTGTGAAGTTAAGCACATAATTGTGACATAAGAATAAATCAAAAACAATTGGTATTTCTATCAATTAAATCACCAGAATCTGTTACAAATGCGGTTCATGCTCTATTTAATGACAATTACAGGGGTATTCTTTGCTAAATGTGCTTTATTTCTCGGGTTAATCAACAAATCGAGTATAATCGCGACCTTGAAAAAATAAGACAAAAATAGGTATAATTGTGACTCTGTCTCTTATACACATCTGACGCTGCCGACGATCTACTCTGTGTAGAT
>CAJXVJ010000224.1 GCA_913061105.1 uncultured Alcanivoracaceae bacterium
CACAGAGTAGATCGTCGGCAGCGTCAGATGTGTATAAGAGACAGATCATAATTACAGGTAATAGTGCCTGCGCCGATATTGACATTGTCACCGATTTCACAATCACCCAAATAGGTCAGGTGACTGGCTTTTGAATTATATCCAATGGTGGTTTTTTTTGTTTCTACAAAATTGCCCACTTTGGCTTTTTGACCAATCACCGTTCCAGGTCGCAATCGTGCATAAGGACCAATATCACAATCACCATCAGTGATCACATTTTCCAACATAGAATGTGCAGCTATACGGGTGCCTTTACCTAATTGACAGTTTTTTATTATGCAATATGCACCGATAGAAACATCATCAGCAATGGTGTTTATACCTTCAAAAATGACTCCTGTATCGACTGAAATATCTTGTCCACACTCTAATGATCCACGAATCTGAACAGTTTCTGGGTTGCGTAAATAAACCCCATTTAACATCAATTCACTTCTGAGTTGTGATTGTTTAATCGATTCGCATTCTGCCAATTGCACTCTGTCGTTGATGCCTTTAATGCTACGATTGTTTTCTACAGTAACGCTGTTGAAGCTCTTGTTGTCAGCATGTGCCAGTGCTAAAACATCGGTTAAATAAAGTTCTCCTTGGGCATTATTATTATTAATTTGACTTAGCCATTGATTTAAATCTTCTGCCATAACCATAATGATACCAGAATTTATTTCTTTCACTTGTTGCTGTGAATCGGTGGCATCTTTTTGCTCAATAATTGCTTCTACCAATCCAATGTCGTTTTTTATAATGCGTCCATAACCATATGGATTATCCATTTCAGCAGTCAGTACCGCTTGTGAAAACCCCAATAATCGTTTTAAATCTTCACTTTGAATAAGTGGTGCATCGCCAACCAAAATTAATACTTTTGCATCTTTGTCAATATGCGGCATGGCCAGTTGCACAGCATGTCCAGTACCTTGTGGATTAGATTGTTCAACCCAAGTGAGCTCTTGGTTTTTTAAGTGTGATTGCAATTGCTCGCCTTGGTGACCATAAACCATGATAATTTTATCAGGTGATAATAACTGACTTGTCGACAAAATTTGTTCAATAACAGTACTGTCAGCCAAAGGGTGAAGAACTTTTAAAGTTTTTGATTTCATTCTTGTGCCTTTGCCGGCAGCAAGAATAACGATATTGAGTTTATCAGTCATATATTTAGGAGTTTATTTATGAAAATCGTTGATATTTTACACCAACTTTGAAACTTGATGATAAAAATGTTTCAAACTTAAACTATTCGGTTAAAATAGCTCAGTTATAAATTACAAAAGTAAAAGAATAAATTGTAAATATGATTTTTAAGCCGAAACAATACAAAATTGACCAAGACAAATTTAACCATTGGTACTCTCTGCCAATAAATAAGCGCAATGACCTCAACAATCAAGCCATTGATGAAATATTGTTGCCTTGGCGAATTATGTTGCGTCGTGCTAAAAAACACCCCTTACCTGGATTAGCAGGGTTTCATCTGATTTTTTTCCATATTCCAAAAACAGGCGGCACCACATTAGACTATTTAACAGCCAAAAATTACCGCATTGATTACGTCTATCAAGTCAATGCTCCAGCATTTGATAAGCATGTTGCAGGAGTCTATAAAAACAACCATATGTTTCGGGTGATGATGGGGCATTATGAGTTGAATGATTACTTTTATCAATTATTTGATAGAAAGAAAATGGCGCAATTCACCATGTTAAGAGATCCTGTTGGACGTGTCATTTCATATTATGACTACTTACGTACGTCACCAAATCACCCCAAATACGACATTGCCAAAGATTTAACATTAAAAGAATTTGTCACTCACCCTGAAATTGATGAAATGCCAAATGGTCAAGCATTTAGGATTTTAGGGCTACTAAAAAAAGATGCGTGGAAAAAAACTAAAAAAACCGATGAGCAACTCATTGAAGAGGCAAAACAACAATTACAAAACAGATTTACATTGTTTGGCCTCACTGAAATGTACGATGAATTTTTATTAATGGCTCAAAGGGGTTTAGGATGGAATGACATTTTCTATCAGCGCATGAATTCATCAAAGATTAAAACAGATAAATCAACTATACCTACTGATGTTATAGAGCTCATTAAAAAACAAAATGCTGTAGATATGGCCTTATATGGATTTGCTAAAGAATTATTTATTGAAAGGTTTGAGGCAATGGGGTTAACCTCTGATATGGTCAAGTCCTTTAAAGCCAATAACAAAGTACACAGTGATTTGCTCAGTAGCCAAATCAATAGCACCTTAACTTAATATGCAATCAACACCACTCAAACAACAAATGTTGAATTACACCGTGTTATTCAAACAATTGTTTGTGGATTATTACCAACATCAAAAAAAACTGTTTTGGTTAATACAATTGTTGATGGTTATCTCAACTTTGACAGGGATATTTTGGATTTTGAGTATTATCTTAGGCATTTCTCATTACCAAAATCCAACTCAAGTAGGAGGATTGAAACACCTATTATTTGCATGGGTTTTCAAAATGCCACTGTGGCAATGGTTGATTTTGGCAAGTATTGCAGGAATGGCATCGGCTTGGACGCTTTATTTGTCAGTTAAAATGGGGGTGACTTCAGTACTGGCTTATCAAAAAAACCTTTCACAGAGATGTTTGAAATTGGCCTCGGATGATCAATATAGTCACTGGAGCAAAGAGTTTGAACAAACGCCAAGGCAAGTTTTGTTAAGAATACTCAGACAAGGTGTGCAATTGTGTGGATTGGTTTCAAGAAGAATAACCCGTGCATTTGTATCACTGGTGACTTTTATAATGGCCTTTATTGTGTTGTTGTATTTGGATGCTAAGTTATTATTGCTGTTGCTGCCTTTCTCACTTTTTTATATCATTGCTCTATATTATATCAACCGTTATGCTGCCAGAGTATCCACTGAAATGGCAGACACATTGCCCCTATCAAGCTCCCGTTTTGGTAAGCTGGTTGGCAGTGTCTTAAATAAGAATTTGTCCATGGATTCTTCAGAATTCAAACAACAATTTGATGATTCATTGTATATGCGTCAAGCAGAGTTGAAGTACAAAAGACGCTTGGCTGAGATTCATGTTAATTGGTTGAATACATTATTTTTAGTAATTGGCATTGCGATTATTATTATTTATATAGTTTATATACAAGCATCTAACAATATTGATTGGCAAAGTTTATTATTTTTTCTTATAGCACTGAAATATGCGGCCAGCAGCTTACAGCAAATTTCTGCAACCACAGTGGCATTTAGTCGATTTTTACCTGAAACACAACTGGTTTATCGTTTGCTTAATGTAGTTAATAATCCAGATGACTCCGAAAAATTACTCATCGAGGGCAATGTTATCATATTGATTTCATCGAATTGTATTGATTCTTTTGAAGTACAACAATTGAAAAATTCATTACAATTCAGATCAAATGTTTCCATAAATTTGCTGCAAAACATTAGAGAACAGGGAATTATTGCTTTTTTTAATCAATTACCAAGTCAAGACATGCAAAATATTATTATAGATAATAATATTGAACGCCTGAAACGCACCATTAATACACACAAAGATAAAATTTCGCCTGTAATAAAAAAGGTTATTATATTTTCAAGTAACGTTTCTGAAATGAAACAACTCAATCTTGATGAATTTCAACAATACGATCAACAAACTACATGCCTTGATATTGAAGACGATATCGATGCGTTTATATAAGCCTTAAACAAGATAGTGATTAAACCCTTAGAGAAAATTATGTCAGATTACCCAATTAGCAAATTTAATTACCGTGTTTATTATGAACACACAGATGGCGGGGGTGTTGTTTATCATTCAAGATATTTGAACTTTTTTGAACGCGCGCGGACTGACTGGTTAAGGGAACGTGGTATCGTTCAGTCAAATTTACAAGATAACCACAATATTGTTTATGCAGTTACTAAGGCAGATATTAAATATAAAAAACCCGCTCGCATGGATGATTCGTTAACAGTAAGTTGTCAACTGATCAAAGTCAAACGTGCCAGTGTTGAGTTTTATCAAGAAATACACAACCAAGACAACATTTTGTTGTCAACAGTAGTAATCAAAGCTGCCTGCATTAAGGCAGATACTTTTAGTGTTATTGCTTTACCTAATCAATTAAGAGAGGATTTAATCAAGTGAGTACAGATTTTAATTTTATCGAACTTATAATGAATGCCAGTTTAGCTGTAAAAGCGGTGATGTTTTTACTGGTATTGGCGTCGGTGACTTCATGGTGGATTATTTTTGCCAAATGGATGAGTCTGAAGGATGCCACAAAAAACTCAAAAAAGTTTGAAGAGACTTTTTGGTCTGGTGTTGATTTAAACCGTCTATATGACACTTTAATAAAAAGGAAAAAGAAACCAGCTGGAATGGAGCAGATATTTGAAGCGGGTTTTAGGGAGTTTTTGCGATCTCGAAAAGCCTCTCAATCAGATGTAAAAGCCACAGAATCTGCTGACCGTTCGATGCGCATTGCATTGAATCGAGAAATTGATGGTTTAGAGCGCCATTTGCCTTTTTTAGCGACCATTGGTTCTATTAGTCCCTATGTTGGTTTATTGGGAACAGTTATTGGGATTATGATTTCTTTTAATGCGCTTTCTAACGTGACACAAGCCAGTATTGCTTTGGTTGCTCCGGGTATTTCTGAGGCATTGATCGCCACAGCTATGGGTTTGTTTGCGGCAATTCCTGCCGTTATTTTCTATAATAATTTTACTTCTAAAGTTGAACGTTTATACAACCAATATGATATTTTCAAGGAAGAATTTTCAACCATTCTTCACAGACAGTCAGGTGGGTAGTATGAAATTATCTGAGGTGGATTATGCGTAGGAAGAAAAAAACCATGGCAGAGATCAATGTGGTTCCCTACATTGATGTTACATTGGTACTTTTAATTATATTTATGATAACCACACCATTATTAAACTTGGGTGTCGATGTCAGTTTGCCAGAATCTGCTGCTAATACCGTGACTATTGAAGAAGAGCCTGTGATTATTAATATCGATGCTGATGGCAATTTATTTCTCAGTATTGGTGGCGAGTTTGAACCCATTGATGAACAACAATTGTCTTTAAAATTGGCAGCATTTATTCGCAAAAATAAAGACGTACCTATCTTGATTGGTGCCGATAGAAAAGTAGATTATGGCAGAGCTTATGAAGCCATGGTTGTAGCTCAACAAGCCGGTGCGACAAAAGTAGGATTAATTTCTGATCCTTTGTCTATGGAAAACAAGTGATTTTATAATTCAATGCTGCAAACACACGTAAAAATATTAGCAACAATTTATACAGCCTTATTAATGGCTGTGGTTTCATATGTGTTGATATTTGCTGGATTTGAGATTCATTCTCCAGTTGTTAAAGGCAAAGTAATTAGCGCCACTATGGTAGATATTTCTCAGATTAAATCACTGAATAAACCCAAAGCACAGCCAAAAAAACAACCACCCATTAAAAAGGACCCACCAAAAAAGGATCCGCCTAAAAAAGATCCGCCAAAAAAAGATCCACCGAAGAAAGAGGTTCCAAAAAAAGACCCACCCAGAATCGTGAAAAAGACACCAGTGGTAGATACAAAAGCTCAGGATATCGAACGTAAAAAAGCCCAAGAACGCAAGAAGAAGCTAGATGACATTCGTAAGAAGAGAATTGCAGCTGAAGAAAGAGCGAAAATTGAAGAACAAAATTTAATTGATTTAGCAAACAAAGCCAAAGAAACTGAAGAAGAACAGCCACAACAAAATACCGGAAACCAGCAAGGCACATCACAAGCTGATCAAAAAATGCGGCTAATGACCCAGTATCAGTTGGCAGTCATTTCATCAGTAGAAAGACAATGGAACAAACCAGTTTCAGCCAATGAAAATCTTCTTTGTCATGTCAAAGTGAGGCAAATTCCTGGTGGGGGCGTTATAGATGCTACGATTAGTTCACCATGCAACGCTAACACGATAGTAAAAAAGTCTATTATTGCTGCCATTAAAAAAGCAGATCCATTACCTTACAACTGTCTCTTATACACATCTCCGAGCCCACGAGACAGGCAGAAATCTCG
>CAJXVJ010000225.1 GCA_913061105.1 uncultured Alcanivoracaceae bacterium
GGCATACGAGATTTCTGCCTGTCTCGTGGGCTCGGAGATGTGTATAAGAGACACAAGCAACACCAAGACCAGCTAACCAAATGTTGTTGATTGAATTTTTTACGTCTATTTTATTGTATTTCATAATATTTACCTGTGTTTGTATGAATATGTTTATTTGATGTTATGCATAATAATGATGCTTTCTAGAGCAAACACACTAAAACAAATATTAATTTAAAAAAAAGGTAAAAAAATTAAAAAAAGACGGTTATTCGGGTAAAAATGAAGGGTTATTAATGATTCTGACAGTTTTCAGATTTTGAATATTTAATGATGCGTGTACTGTTATCCATTAAATCCATAATAAATAATTTTCCTGTCAATACTTCACCAACATCAGTAATAAGCTTAATGGCTTCACTGGCTTGCATTATTCCTGCTAAACCTGGTACAACACCCAATACACCTTCTGTTGAACAGTTTGCTGGCTCAAAACCATCTGTTTGTGGGAATAGACAACGCAAACATGGGGTGTTTGATATTTTGAAGTCAAACACGCTGAGTTGGGCTTCATATTGATAGACAGCAGCATATACCAATGGAATTGATAATGAATGACAGACATCGTTAACCAAATACCTAGTGGATAAATTATCACTTCCATCAATCACCACATCAACACCTTTAATGAGGTTAGTGGCATTATTATGATCTAACTTAGAGTCAATGGCATTGATTTGAATCTCAGGGTTTAAGGCTGATATGTGTTTTTTGGCTGAATCAACTTTGAGATTACCAATTGATTTTGTGTTGTGTATTATTTGTCTTTGTAAATTACTCAGTTGAACAATGTCGTCATCAACTATGCTTATCTGCCCTACTCCTGCAGCAGCCAAATATAGTGCTGATGATGAACCTAACCCACCTGCTCCGATTAACAACACGTGTGCACCCAATAATTTGTTTTGGGCTTGTTTACCAAAGCCTTTTAATTGATGGTGTCTTTGATACCTTAAATCATTATTATCAATTTCAGGGATTTCTATTGGCAGTTTTTCATGCTTCCAGGCTTGATACCCAAGTTCAATTTGAAAAAGTTTTTCAAATCCCAATTGTGTCAGTTTTTCTATGGCCATTACAGATCTGGGACCAGCTTGGCACATGACATAATAGCTATTGAGCTTGGATAATTTTGTTGTTGCCTGTTCTTCTATATCAGTCAGTTCTAGACACACTGCTCCTTTAGCAATGCCTTGTGCGCATTCTGGTGCCGTTCTGACATCTAAAATAATGTGATTATTATCTTTACAGAGTTTTAAAGCCTGAGAGACCGATACATTCATATTAAATGGGGATAGAGTAAATCAACAAAACGTTGTACATTGACTTCATCTCCAGGTATTAAATCAGTTGGTGTCTCATTTAATACAATAAAGCAATTGGCTTGTGTCACTGATGTCAATCGACCTGAACTTTGATTACCTGTAATGTTCACCTCAAACCCAATGGTTGGATCATAACTTAATCGAGCACGGACAAACTCGCGGCGATAATGTTGCTTTGAATAACTTCTTGTCATTTTGGCCCTAACAAATCCAGCATGATTAATTTCTTCGCCCTCTAAGAGCCTTAAGGTAGGAATCACAAATTGCATAAAATTTGTAAAACTTGATACAGGATTTCCAGGTAAACCAAAAAACAAAGCTTTATTATAGCTCCCAAACAATAATGGAAACCCAGGTTTAATATTGACTTTATGAAAATCAATTTTACCGTGTTCTTGCATGACTTTTAGAATAAAATCTTTATCACCAGCTGACACACCACCATTACAAATTATAACTGTATTTTCTTGAGCGTATTGATCAAATAATTGCTTTATTTGTGCTTCATCATCTTTTAAAGAACCAACATGAACAATTTCACAATTTTGTGATTGCAACAAACCTTTTAATGTTGGCCTAACAGAATCGTATATTTTGCCTTGTTCTAACTCTTCGCCTACTTGTATAACTTCATCACCACCTGTGAATAAAACTATTTTGGTTTTTGGGAATACTGCAATGTTTTGACATCCAACTGATGAGACCAATCCAATGTCTTGGGCTTTTAAACGGCTGTGTTTTTTTAAAATAATACTTTCTGTCTTTATATCAGCACCTATTCTGCGGATATAATCACCCTTTTCACCAATGTCTCTCAAATGAACCTTATCACCTTTAATTTGAGAATTCTCTTTAATGACAATACAACTGGCACCTTCAGGAATAAGTGCTCCTGTCATAATAGGGATAGCGCTGTTGGGTGCCAAAGTTTGTAATTCACTAGACCCAGCATATTGAGGTTTTTGAAGGTCCAACCATCCTTCTTTTTTTTCAGACAAATCTGAAAAACGAATGGCATATCCATCCATAGCTGAATTATCAAATGAAGGTACGTTTATTTTGGCTTTGACATCTGTTGCCAATACGCGGTTAAGGCAATTGTTAATGTCTACAACTTGTGCCGTCGGGTTAAATGTTTCTTTTGCTTTAGCAAAAATAATTTTCAGTGCTTGAGAAAAAGAAATTTTAGACAAATAGTTGTTATTTACCATTTTTTCTTTCTTGGGGTTGTATCAATTGCATTGTGCCTTCTGTTCTTTTTGCTTGAGCGGTTTTTAACTTTTCTTACTTTATATGGATTTTTACTACTTTTAAATTCTAGTTTTATTGGAGCACCACGTAAATTAAATGCTGCCCTAAATTGATTTTCTAAGTATTTAATATAGGCTGGTAATAATGAAGATGTCCGTGTGCCATGCACAACAATGCGTTGTGGATTTCTTCCACCAGAATGCGCATATTTTAGTTTTGTCAAACGGCCTTGTATTAAAGCGGGTTGATGGGCTTTATAGGCTTCTTTTAAAACATCTGTTAATTGATTGGTGTCTATTTCTTTTGTGGCTGATTCATATACCAAATCTACACGATCCATTAAATCAGACAATCCTGATCCATGTAAAGCTGAGGTATAAACCAAAGGAACCCATGGAAATGCTACCATTTTGCGAGAAAACTCTGATTTAACCGTTGTTTTATGTTCTTCTGTTAAATGGTCCCATTTGTTCAGGGCAATGACAACTGCACGAGCATTATTGGTAATTAGGCCCAATAAATGCATGTCTTGATCAGTCATGCCATCTTGTGCATCAACCATTAATACACAAACATGTGATCTATCAATAGCTTGTAAGGTCTTGACGACACTAAATTTTTCAACAGTATCTTGAACTTTTGCACGGCGCCTGACACCTGCAGTATCAACTAAGGTATAGTCTTTTCCATCCCAATCCAATGGTAAACAAATTGAATCCCGTGTTGTACCTGGCATATCATATGCCAATACACGGTCTTCACCAAGTAACCTATTGACTAATGTGGATTTACCTACATTGGGTCTACCGATGATGGCTAAATTTGGTCCTTTTGTGTCTAACAGTGATTCTTGTTGTTTGTCTTCAATGATAAGTTCATTACAAAAGTTTTCTAACCTTTCCCTGACTTCACCTATGTTGCGCTTATGTACTGCTGCTATGGGTATAATATTTTCAATGCCCATTTGGTAAAAGTCTAGCATCGCTACTTCTTCATCATTGCCGTCAATTTTATTGACCAGTAAGAGAATGGGTTTATTACAAGCCCTTAAATTTTTGAGGATTTTTCTGTCATCATCCATGTGGCCTGATTTTGCATCGACCATAAATAAGATAAGATTGGATTCACCAATGGCAGCTGTTACTTGAGAATTCATCAACTCAGATAAATTGCCTTCATCACCAAGCAAACCACCTGTATCAATAAGGATGGCGTTTTTTTCTTCTAGTTCGAGATATCCATATTGTCTGTCTCTGGTTAAACCAGGGAAATCAGCTACTAGCGCATCACGGGTGTAAGTTAATGTATTAAATAATGTAGACTTACCTACATTAGGACGACCTACAATTGCTATTACTGGTACCATTACAAGCCACTTTATCTAGAATATTCGAAAGCAGTGATAGTGCCATCTTTGTTATAAGCAATTAACATAGAACCATTGCCAACTGGGTGTGAATAAAATTCAGACTTACCCATACGGACCCTAGCTAATGTTTCACCATTTTCTCCATTTAAAACATGTATATAACCTTCATAATCGCCAACTATAACATCTCCTAAATAAAAGACTGGTTTTGTTGTGTTGCGGTATTTGAATTCAGTGGTGTTCCATTCTTCTGAACCAGTAGTCCTATTGAGAGCATATACATTAGACTCTAAATCTAACAAATATAAATTATTTCTTGAGGCTGTTACACCTTTAGCTGAACCGTTGTCTGCTTCCCACATGACTCGGCCTGATTCTGTTGCTACAGCAATGGTTTTACCGATAGCCGATGACAAGTATAAGTCAGTTGCGATTAAAGCCATGTCTCCATCAATATCAACAATACGAGCCAATTCAGTTTTTCCATCTGTCTCAATCACATTTTGAGACCAAATCACATCGCCACTTTCTTGTTTAATCGCGGCTACTTTGCCATTATCAAATCCGATATAAACCCTTCCTGCTTTAACAACAGGTTTAGAATTGCCTCTTAGAGTAAGGCCTGGAATATTGGTATCAAACAACCAGTTTCTTTTTCCATTTGATGCATCTAATGCATATACCCTACCGTCTTGGGCACGGACGATAACTTGGTCATTGTCAACAATAGGTGGAGAAAGGATTTCTGAAGATAACCTCACATCCCACAATTGTGTACCGTTGCTTTTATCGAGTGCAATAACACTGCCTTCAGGAGTTCCCACAACTAAAATATCGTTACCTACACCAGGACCAGCACTCAGTTCTCTGCCTAAGTTTAATGTCCAGTCTTGAGCACCTGAAGTTGCATTTAATTTAATCACAGTACCTTCTTGTCCTGCAATATAGACATCTGTATCATCAAAATTGGGAATTAGCTGATAGCCATATGCCTTTTCACCATCATCAATCTCTTTGGTCCATAATGTTTTAAATTGACCTTGTTGTACAACATCAACAATTTCAATAGGTTCGTATTTCTTTTCCTTCTTATTATTTTTACAAGATGTAATAAACACTAAACTAATTAAAAATAGAATAATAATTCTTTGCATGGTTATGTTCTCTTTAAGTTATGTCAATTTAATAGTGAATTTTTGAAAATTATGTGTTTTCAATTTTCATTTCAATATTAGATTTACCAGAATAGCCTTCACCATTTTCAATTGACTCTTCAAATGCAGCTATGGCTTTGTCATATTCTCCTTTAGCAATTAATGCATCGCCTTCAATTTCTTTCGCTATTGATTTTAAAGATTCAATGCTGATGCTGTTTGTCAATGCCAATGCGTCATCATGTTTTGCCAATGCATTATTAATACGCGCTAAACGTAGCTTAACAAACTCGGTCATTAATTGATCAGGTTTTGCAGCTATCACACTGTTTAATTCATCGGCTGCTTTCTCAAGGTCATTATTTTTGATAAACTGTTTGGCCAATAATAAATGTGCTTCAATTGTATAAAAGTTAGAACCGCTTTCTGCTTCAAATTCAGTTAATAAAGTTTTGGCTTCATCAAATTCAGAAAGTTCCATTACATCGGTAAAAGTTTTATATTGATTAGCAATCTTATAACGGGTTTCTTGTTGACTGGACTTATAAAAATTAAGTCCAAATACGCCACCAAGACCAAGGACTATGCCTAGAGTTATAGTGAACCAATTATTTTTAATCCAATCTTTTACAATTTGTTCTTGTTCAAAATCATCGTATTCTTCAAATGCCATGAATGTTTCCTGTCTGTTGTTATACTGATTGAAAGATGTATCATTTCAATATGAAAATCCTTCAAATAATTAATGCTGTGAATTTTACACAAAAAAGGTATGGTATATTAACTTAATTTCAATTTTTTTTCATCGAAAAACAAAAAAGGCTGCAAAAAATGCAGCCTTTTTCTAGTATTTGGCTCCCCAAGACGGACTTGAACCGCCGACCCAGTGATTAACAGTCACTTGCTCTACCAGCTGAGCTATTGGGGAATAATTAAGAGCTGTCTCTTATACACATCTCCGAGCCCACGAGACAGGCAGAAATCTC
>CAJXVJ010000226.1 GCA_913061105.1 uncultured Alcanivoracaceae bacterium
CAGATGTGTATAAGAGACAGATTTAGCCAAGTCCGATTCTAGGCTTAAAAAATCGCTGAATTCTTTTTGAGTGAATAATGCCTCGGCATCAATCTTTGCTTGTTTGAATAAATTTATTTGCTTGGTTAGTTTTTCACCATGACAGAGTTGCTTTAATTCAATATTAATTATCTCTAACTCTTGATTAAAAACCTGCTGAATTAATTCTTTGCTGACAACTTGTCCACAATCTAATTCAACCTTGTGTGTCATCCATTGCCATGTTTGCGCTCTTGAAATTTCTAGTGTGGCCAAATCCTCCATCATGCCATCCCATGAAACACATCCAATGTCATCATTCCAGCCTTTTTGATAGGCAATTCCGACCCGAACATTTTTACATAATCCTTGCATTGTTTTTAAACCATCGGATGCTGGAATAAGATCAGGATGTTTTGTAAAGTCTTCTAGTAAAATATTTAATTGATTGTCATTTTTGAATTGCTCTAACGCAGGTTTAATAAAGTAAGGATGTGAAACCCAACAACCATCGTGTCCTAATAGTGCTTCGTTATTTTTATCTTGAACAACCTTTTGTCTTTGTATTAATCTTTGTTCAAATGATTGACCCGGAGTAAAGGCTGACATGCCTCCGATTGCCATCGCTGAGTGTGAATGGCATATTTTTATTAAGCGTTTGGCATAGTTTTTCATCCAAGGTTTTGACATATCTATGGTTGAACGGTCTTCCATTATTTTATCACCGTGATTTCTTAATACTTTTATATCACTGAAAATTTTATCCCAGCGCCCCACATTCAAGCCAGCTATGTGGTCTTTTAATTCATACAATATTTCCTCCATTTGTATTGCAGCTGGTAGTGTTTCTATCAAAAATGTAGCACGTAATGAGCCTGGTTCGATATTCATTAAATTTTGTGCTTCTACAAATAAGTCATTCCAGTACCTTGCTTCTATATAGTCTTCTATTTTTGGCACATAGAATTTTGGAGTCTGGCCTTTGTCTAATTGCAATTTTCCTGTATGAAATAAAGTGGCAACAAAATCAAATAAACCTGCAGAAATATTTTGTCCTTGGTATTGAATATTTGATTCATCTAAATGTAAACCGCGAATGCGCACCATAACTTTGGCATGGTTTTGGGTGTTGAGCTGATAGAGCTTGTCTTTTCTGGTATCAAAATACTTTAAGTTGCCTTCAATAACTTGCTTAACATTCTCAATGCCATCTATAACATTTTGCCAAGCTGGTTTCATCGAATCTTCAAAATCTAACATGGCCATATCAGCTCTAACACCATCTGCATTGGGGTTGAGCATATTTATGACCATTTTTTTAGAATTGATAGGTCCGGTAATTTCTACCCTGCGCTTCAATAAGTCTTTAGGAATTGGAGCCACAGACCATTCACCATGGTGCGGCAAAGAACCTTCTGGTAAATATTCTGGAATAAAACCGTTATCGTATTTTACTTGTCTTTGTTTACGGGCTTTTAATAAGTCTAATCGGCGTTGATTAAATTGTCTGTGCAATTGGCTGACAATCTCTAACAAGGCATCCGGCAATAAAGATTCTGCTTGATGGGTCCATGCGGCAGAGTGACTGTTCAAACCATTACCTAACTGCACTGAAAATAATTCGTTTGTTGTTCTTTGAGCGTGTTGCATATATCACCTGTAAGATTATTAACTTCAGTTCAATACTATTTAGTGAAATTTTTAATTGCAAGCGTAATTACGCTAAAAGTGTAATTATTTATAAATTCATTCATATTTCAATGGCTTGTTGGCTTAATAATGGCTTAAAAAATTATTAAAAAACATATATTTTCAAACTGATTTCGCTTCCAGCGTAATTTATGCGATAATTCTATAATGGAAATGAACACTGAAGCACTCAAATTTATATTGGGAATGAAAATACGGCAAACCCGTCACAATAATGAATTATCGCTTAAGCAACTCTCTAAAACTTCTGGATTGTCTTTGTCATATATTAGTGAGATTGAAAAGGGCAAAAAGTACCCAAAACCCGAAATGCTGTTTAAGCTAGCTAAAGCACTTAACACAACATACGATGAATTGGTTTCGCTTAAGTTTGAAAATGATGGAAACCCAGTCACAGCGATATTAAATTCTCCTTTTCTTAATGAACTGCCTTTAAAAGAATTTGGCATTTCTATGACAGAAATATTTGAATTGGCCAATAATACTCCAACCAAGGCCAGTGCATTTATTCAAACACTGTTAGAAATTGGTAGAAATTATGATTTACAAGTAGAGCATTTTTTACTCGCATCATTGCGGTCATATCAGAAAATGCATTTGAATTATTTTCCGGAATTAGAGAAATTAGCTGCCAAATTTTTGAAAGAAAAGTTAAAGACACAAACTCTCACACCATCTTTTCTTGAGCAGTTGTTATTAAACGAATACGATATTTTGGTCACCTATCAAGATTTATCTACTGAGAAAGAATTACAATCACTGCGGTCTATATGGATCCAAGGAAAACATCAAAAAGTTATTATCAATAAGAAACTGAATGCATCACAAAAGACATTTGAGTTGGCAAAAGAAGTATTCTACCGAATTAAAAACATCAAGGTAAGACCTGAGTCATCAACATGGATGAAAGTAGAAACCTTCGAACAAGTCTATAATAATTTTGAAGCTTCCTATTTTGCAGGTGCTCTTTTGTTGCCAGAAAAATCTTTAATTAAACACATTGCACAATTTTTAAAACTAAAGAAATGGCAATCAGAAAAACTAGAATCAATCATAGAGAGTTACCCAACTACACCAGAGATGTTTTTATACAGATTGAGCCAGCTGATTCCTCACCATTTCCAATTGCCTCAAATGCATTATATGAGAATACACAATACACCTGGTGATGATCACTTTTTCTTAACAAAAGAACTCAACACCACCGATGTTTTTGTGCCCAGAGGCATTGGCCCACATGAACATCACTGTAGAAGATGGGCTTCTATTCATTTGTTAAAGAAACTGTCCAAGAAACAAAAGAAAGGGAAGTCACCTAAAATATTAATATCCGCACAAAGATCTAAATTTGATGAAGATTCAGGAGTATTCTTTAATATAGCCATTGCAAGACCCATGAGTATTAATGAAAACAAAAACTCTGGCATGACATTGGGGTTTAAAATCAATAAGAATTTCAAAGACAAAACACGGTTTTGGAACGATCCGATTATTCCAGAGGTACAGGTGAATGAAACCTGTGAAAGGTGCCCATTAACCGATAAACAATGTTCTGAGCGCTCTGCTAAAGCCAATATATATAATCAACAGTTAGAAATTAAAAACAAGGAAAGCAAGCTGCAAGATTTCATTAATAGCCAACTTAAATAAAACTAATAATTATATTACGGCTTTATCTAACTCTATTGTTACTTGTGCCCATTAAATATCTCTAGCCCTTATTCTATATTGCTTTATGGCATATTATTATCATGGATTAATATTTTTTTTGTGAAAAATTCGTGAATAAAAAATTGATTTTGCTTCACAAGTGTTTCACGATTGCATGATTAGAATGGCCATTCACTCAAATATATACAAGGTCATGAAAACAAAAAACATACTCTCAATAATAACAGCATTAAGTTTATCTTCCTCGGTAATGGCTACTCAGGTTAATGTAAATCATTTGGCCCCCTTTGCCGACAGTTTGGAAGGTACTTCCGTATCAGTCAATGTAAATGGCGGCGAAGTCTTAACAGGTGTTCAATTCCTACAGTCATCAGGTTACTTAGAATTAGCAGGTCCTGGTGTCGCTCCTGGTGAGACAACTCTAGAAGTATTTGCACCTCCTGGTGCTGATACTGCAGCCATATCGGCAACAATTGATTTAGCTGCTGATACATTTTATTCAGTCACAGCTATAGGTGATGGCAACAATCAACCTCTTGCTCTTCTGCCATTAGTAGATACACAAGACACTCCTAGTGATGGAAACTTATTCATCAGAATTATACATGCTGCACCTTTCGCAGCTGATATTAATGATACAGCCGCATCAATAAGATTAGATGATGGCACTGTTGTCAATAACTTAAGCAGTGTTCTTTATGGTCAAGATTCGGGCTTTTTTGAAATTCCTGCTGGTAACTATGACTTAAATGTATCCAATGCTGATGGCAGTGTTCGCCTAATTGACATTGCACCTTTAGATTTACCAGCTGGTGCAACAGTAAATGTTTTTGCCGCAGGTGATGGTGTCAATCGACCACTGGCAGCTTATGCTGTTTTTGGTGATGGTAGCTCAGCTAACTTACAGTTAGAAGAAACCGCTCCAACACGTGTTAATGTGGCACATTTAGCGCCATTTGCCGCTGATGTTTTAGATACAGCTGTTTCTGTTGATGTTAATGGCAATGAAGTGCTAACAGGCGTGGTTTTCAAACAGTCATCAGGATATTTAACATTGGCCGATAACGGTACAGCACCTGGTGATACAATGTTAGAGGTTTTTGCTCCTCCTGGTGCAGATACAGCTGCAATAATGGCCACAGTTGATCTGGCTGCTGAGACTGATTACACTGTTTTAGCCATTGGTGATGGTGTTAACCAACCTTTAAGTTTACTTCCATTGGTGGATGATAATGACGCTCCTGCATCTGGTTTTGCTAAAATCAGAGTGGTTCACAGCGCTCCATTTGCCGCATCTTTACCTGATACAGCTGTATCCATCAGAACCGATGATGGTGATTTGGTTGGCGGTTTAACTGGTGTAGAATTTGGTCAAGCTTCTGGATACTTAGAATTACCAGCTAATTTATATGACTTGAATGTTGCAACTCCTGATGGCGGCACAGTATTAATCGACCTTGCTCCAGTATTTTTAAAAGATGGCGATATTGTGACTATCTTTGCAATAGGTGATGGCGTCAATCAAGATCTTGGTTTCTATGCCTTATTCGGTGATGGTACAGGCGCAGTATTGGCAAATGAAAAAGAATTCACAACTTTAAATCCAGGCTTAAATGGTTCTTGGTATAATGCTGACCAAGATGGTCAAGGGTTTTTGATTGAGGTACTACCAGAACTCAACTTAGTATTTGCAGCTTGGTATACATTCGACACAACTGCATCAGATGACACATCAGCTGTGATTGGTAACTCAAATCAACGTTGGTTGACCGCTACAGGTACTTACACAGGAACAGAAGCTGTCATGTCTGTTTATTCAACACAAGGTGGTGTATTTAATCAAACTGATACGACTCAATCTACCGAAATAGGCACAATGATTTTGAATTTCTCTGGATGTCAAAATGCATCTGTAGATTTCAGTTTAAATGATGATAGCATAGTCAACAGTATTGACTTAACTAGGATTTCAGCCAGCGCTGTTCCTTTCTGTGAATCATTAAAATAATTATAAACATATGTAAATCAAAAAGGCTTCTTTAAACAGAAGCCTTTTTTGTTTTTACAAGTGTTATAAATACCTCATCTCTTTTCTTCTCTACAAACCCATTACGATTATAAAAATCTAAAGCCGGTTTGTTTACTTTAAAACACTTAAGCCTTATAGGCAGACTTCTATGAGCCGATTGAATTAAATCTAAAATTTTCATACCTATTCCTTTGGATTGATAATCTTGTTCCAAAATAATCATATTAATAAAAACTGCATCATTACTTGTATTAAATTGAATATAGCCAATTCGCTTGTGATCCTCAAAAATTATTGATGTTTTAAATTCAACTAAATTCTGGTTAAAATTATTTATTTGCCACTCAGAATCCCACCCCCATATTTTATCGATGTGGTGCTTCATAGCTTTCTTGTATGTTTCCCAAAGATACACTTTGTTTTTTGCTGCAAAGGGTCGAAGATGAAGAGTCATATTTTTCAATTACTGAATTATTATTTAATTTAATTATATACCAAATAAATTATTACAAAATAGATTAAAACTTTACAATAAAATAATTAAGGAATTGTATAAATAGATATGATGAAAAGTAAGAGGTAAGGTTGGTGTTTAAAAAATAACTTTTCAAATGGGTAAACGAATCTTTGTTTTGCTGGAATAGGAGCTTTTTATAAAACTTGTTTTTTTGATTTAGATTGCT
>CAJXVJ010000227.1 GCA_913061105.1 uncultured Alcanivoracaceae bacterium
CGTCGGCAGCGTCAGATGTGTATAAGAGACAGGTGTTCATAAACACATAGCGTGATGCGTTGAAAATCTTATTAGCAAAGTTTCGGTAGCTTTCTAAGCGTTTCATATCGAAACGCAAATGTCTGCCATTGGTTGCCAGTGCAGCAAATGTAAAACGCAAAGCATCACACCCATTGGGGTTGATGCCATCAGGAAACTCTTTGCGTGTGGCCTTTTCAATCTTGGCGGCCATTTTAGGTTGCATTAAACCTGATGTTCTTTTTGTAACTAGAGTTTCTAATTCTATGCCATCAATAATGTCTATTGGATCCAAAACATTGCCTTTGGATTTGGACATTTTCTGGCCTTGTGAATCATTGATTAAACCATGAATATAAACCGTTTCAAATGGAATCTGGCCCATGAACTTACAACCAGCCATAATCATGCGGGCAACCCAGAAAAAGATAATATCAAAACCAGTGACTAAAACCTGTGTAGGATAAAATTCTTGTAATCTATCCGTATTTTCAGGCCAGCCTAAGGTTGAAAAAGGCCATAAATTAGATGAGAACCAAGTGTCAAATACATCTTCATCCTGTGACAACTCAAAATCATCAGATAATTTATATTTGGCTCGTGCAGCGGCTTCGTTTTCAGCAACATAAATATTGCCTTCATTATCGTACCAAGCTGGAACACGGTGCCCCCACCACAATTGGCGTGAAATACACCAGTCTTCGATATTTTCCATCCATTGATAATAGGTTTTGTCCCAATTTTCAGGCACAAATTTTACTTCGCCATCCTTAACCACATCCAGGGCTTTTTTTGCCATGGTATCAACTTTGACATACCATTGATCAGTGCGGTAAGGTTCAACAACTGTGTGTGAGCGATCGCCGCGAGGCACCATTAATTTATGTGGTTCAATTTTTTCAAGTAATCCCAAAGATTCAAAATCAGCAACGATTTGCTTACGTGCATCAAAGCGATCCAAGCCAATATAGGCATCAGGCATGTCTGCATTAATTTTGGCATCATCTGTGAGTATATTAATAATGTCTAAATTGTGGCGTTTGCCCATTTCAGCATCGTTAAAATCATGAGCAGGTGTGATTTTCACGCAACCGGTTCCAAATTCCATGTCAACATAATCATCAGCAATAACTGGGATTTTACGCCCTGTAAGTGGCAACTCGATAGTCTTGCCTACCAAGTCTGTGTATCTTTCATCATCAGGATTTACTGCAATGGCTGAATCGCCCAACATGGTTTCAGGGCGAGTTGTGGCAACTATCACATGTCCTTTTCCGTCAGTACGCGGATATTTAAGGTGCCATAAAAAACCATCTTCTTCAACCGATTCTACCTCTAAATCTGATAAGGCTGTTTGTAATACAGGATCCCAATTGACCAATCTTTTGCCACGATAAATTAATCCTTCATCGTATAATTGGATAAATTGTTTTTGTACCGCTTCAGACAATCCTTCATCCATGGTAAAACGTTCGGTTTCCCAATCAACAGATGCGCCCAATCGGCGAATTTGTGATTGAATTGTTCCAGAGGATTTTTCTTTCCATTCCCAAACTTTTTCTAGGAATTTTTCCCTGCCCAAATCTGTGCGTTTGATCCCATCGGCAAGCAACTGGCGTTCAACCACCATTTGCGTTGCAATGCCTGCATGGTCAGTCCCACATTGCCACAAAGTTTTTTTGCCTTGCATGCGGTTATAACGCACCAGCACATCCATGATGGTGTCCTGAAAAGCATGTCCCATGTGTAACGACCCAGTAACATTAGGTGGTGGTAACATGATGCAAAAAGTTTCATCGGCTTTATTGCCTTTATCACTTGGAGAAAAATAACCCGCTTCTTCCCACTTTTTGTACCAATTGCTTTCTATTTGTTTTGGATCGTATTTTTCTATCATGTTTGAGTGTCTTTATTTATTACTTTCGTTTATTAGGTATTGTGCCATCATGGCTACAGGTCGGCCAGTGGCGCCTTCTTTTTTATTGTTCCAAGCTGTGCCAGCTATATCAATATGTGCCCAATTGGCATCTTCACAGAAGCGAGCCAAAAAACAACCAGCTGTAATAGATCCAGCTGGAAAGCCGCCAATATTTTGCATGTCAGCAAAAGACGTATCAATTTGTTTTTGATAATCATCCCATAATGGTAATTCCCAAGCACGATCATGAATATCAGTTCCTGCTTGTAATATGTCTTGTTTTAATTGTGTTTCTTTGCCCATGACTGCAGAGGCAACATGACCCAATGCGACCACACAGGCGCCAGTTAATGTCGCTAAATCAATTAATACTTGTGGTTCAAATTCTTGTGCGTAAGTTAAGGCATCACATAAAATCATGCGGCCTTCTGCATCTGTATTAAGGACTTCAATGGTTTTGCCTGAATAACTGGTAACCACATCACCCGGACGATAAGCATCTCCATCAGGCATGTTTTCAACAGCGGGAACAATGGCGATTAAATTGATGGGCAATTGCATTTCTGCTACAGCCACAAAAGTACCAAAAACGGTTGCTGCGCCACACATGTCATATTTCATTTCATCCATGTTTGCACCCGGTTTGAGTGAAATACCACCTGTATCAAATGTAATGCCTTTTCCTACTAATACATGTGGTTTTTGATTTTTATCAGCACCATTGTATTTCATTACGACCATTTTTGGATTGTTACGAGAGCCTCTGGCTACTGCCATCAATGAATTCATTTTCAAAGTGTTCATTTCTTTGTGATTTAAAACAGTCAAAGAACAGTTGTTATATTTCTTGGTAATTTTTTTCGCTTTTTTAGCCAAGTATTTTGGATTACATATATTTGGTGGTAAATTGCCTAATTCGCGGGTAGTTTCAACACCTTCGGCAATCGCTGATGCTTGAGCTACATCGTTACTGTGTTTATCATCGGTATACAGCTCCATTGATTCGATGTGATGAATATTGTCTTTTTTAAAGTTCTTTGTGGTCTCATAACGGTAAGCTGCATGGCTTGCAGCTATGGCTATAACCTTACAAGCAGTTGCGTTATCTGTGTTATGGAACTCTAAACTGGTCATAAAATTACTGACAGTATTGGCTGGAGTACTGACCAATGCTTTAATTGCCTTGCTTGTAGCGGTTTGTAATGTGCCTAAATCACATTTGTCTTTTTTGCCTAAACCAACGACGACAATGCGGTGTCCGTTCGAGGTGAATAATGTAAGTACCTCGCCACTATTGGCTCTAAAATCTTTACTCTCAGTTAATTTAGAAATTTGTCCATCAACAAGTTGGTCAATTTCAAGCATAGTTGAATTGTACTGTTCATCAGAATAGGCAGCAGTTATGATGGCATCTGATTCTATGCTATTAGGTTTTGTTAATGATGATGTGATTTTCATGTGATTCTCCATTATTCAATTAGGTTATGTTAAGATTCACTTTTTTATTTTAATATAGACAATATCTTAACCAGTCATGCATTTTAAACAACAATAACGTTATGTGCCAGTATTAAATGAAGCCTTTAAGAGAAAACCGTTGCAAATTTTAGCAAGCTATCTAAGAAAAGAAACAATCAAGGCATTTGTGGGTATTTTGTTGGTGTTGTTTTTGGTCAGTGTGGGCGTTGCTTTTGCTGAAACACTTAGGGTCATAGCTAGAGGTGTTTTACCAGCTTCTATGCTTTATGTTGAGTTGGGATTAAGGACCACAGATGTGTTGACTATCTTGTTGCCATTGTCGCTGTATTTGGCGGTTTTATCAAAACTGGCCATGATGTACCGCAATCAGGAAATGGTAATTTTCCATGCCAACGGAATCAGTTCTAAGCAACTGGTTAAAATGTATGTTCCTCAAATGCTGTTTTTCTTTATTTTTTTACTACTCCTTGCTCTGTATGTTGTGCCATTGGCTTCAAGAACATCTGAACGAATGGTATTAGATGCCAGTAAGGATGTTTCTTTAATGGGGTTAAAAGAAGGTGTTTTTCAAGAACTCTCCGGCAGTAACTCTATTATTTATGTTCGCAAAATTAATGTAGAAGAAAACCGATTAGAAAACATATTTATTAATGTTAAGCATGAGAACAGAGTAGATACATTGACAGCAGAATATGGCTATCAATATGAAGACGCTGCCACAAAGCAAAGATACATCTCATTGTTCAATGGCTTTAGAAATGAAGGCATACCTGGGTCGAAAAAATACCAATTAATGCGTTTTGAAGTCAATGACATTAAATTGCCCAAACTAAAAGGAAAGTCAGTTGATGTAGATGAAGATGGTAAAACTTTGAAAGAGTTAATAAATTCCGATAGGCCGATTGATAAAGCAGAAATTCATAAGAGGATTTCCCCAGCCATTGTTGTGGTTGTTTTAATATTATTGGCCATTTCTATCTCAAAAACCTCACCCCGTGATGGGAAAATCATCAACTTGATTCTAGGTCTAATAATATATATTGTCTACTTGAATCTTTTAACAATAGGCTTGTCATTGATTGCTCAAAACAAAGTGCCACAATGGATAGGTGTATGGTGGGTCCATGGTATTTTTATTGCCTATGGTTTTTGGCGCATTCATAAGGCAGACAAGTAATGAATATATTTTCTACATTAAATAGATACATTTTTAAATCCATAAGTTCGGGTTTGATATTATCTGTATTGATGTTTTTGACATTGGATATATTGATTGGATTCATTCAACAAATCAATGCTGTAGGCAAAGGAGATTTTACCATTGGCAGTGCGGTTTTTTATACTTTAATTACAATCCCAGAAAAAGTATTCGAAATGTTCCCCTTAAGCAGTGTGGTTGGAGTTATGATTGGTTTGGGTGCTCTGGCCGCTCAATCTGAACTTGTGGTGATTCAATCAGCAGGAATTAGTAGAATAAAAATTGCATGGCTGACTATACTATCCCTATTGATATGGTTGATTCCTATTTCATTAATCGGTGAATATATCGTGCCATCAACTTTTTTAAAAGCTGAATCGTACAGGAATTCAAAAATCAATAAAGACATAGGATTGGGTGCCAATACTGGTGTATGGATTAGAGATGGGAATGTGATATTTAATGCTCAACCCATTGGTAATAATTACGATGAAAATGATGATAACATCACCATGAATAATGTAACGGTTTATGAATTGGATGAAAAATTACAAGTTGTAAAAGTATCAAAAGCTGAAAAAGCCATTCATCAAGGAAAGAGTTGGGAGCTTCACAATCTAGAAGTCACTGAGTTTGTTGATACAGGAGTTGTAACGCACATAATCAATAAACAAATATGGGAGTCAAGAATTGAACCCAATATTTTAAGTATAGCCAGTTCACGTCCAAAAAACTTAAGTATAAGAGATATTATAAAATATAAAAAATTTCAATCAAGCAAAGAAAATACTCCGTTAAAATATGACATAGCTTTGTGGTCTAAATTTTCTTACCCTTTGCTAGTTATTGCAACAGCACTAACGGGTCTTCCATTTTTATTTGGATTACTGCGTTCAGGAGGTTTTGGTCAACGATTGCTGATAGGGGTTGTATTAGGTATAGTCTTGTATTTACTTAAATGGGCTTTGCTAAATATGGCAGAAGTTTTTAGTATTCACCCATTGATTGTTACAGCACTACCTTCATCAATTATTTTGTTCCTGGTGTTATGGTATTTAGGTTTAAAACAGAAAAAAAATTAACCAACACTTTGGGTTTCAGATAGGCTAACCAGGTCCATCCATGATTTTTTTGAAGCAGAGAAAATCTTCCAAAATACTCCCAAGCCTATTAACACAGTAGATAATAGGCCAATTAAAAACCGCAACAAAGCTTGCTTCCAAGTTAACTGATTTTGATCACTATTATTAGGAATGATTTTTATTTTCCATGCACGCATTCCAAGTGTTTGCCCA
This sequence comes from uncultured Alcanivoracaceae bacterium, assembly GCA_913061105.1. Lineage (GTDB taxonomy): Bacteria > Pseudomonadota > Gammaproteobacteria > Xanthomonadales > Marinicellaceae > NORP309. The sequence continues at coordinate 5,909 of CAJXVJ010000227.1, forward strand.
CCAACTTTCCAAGAATAAACATAATATAAAACAAACTCTGATAATAATAGCACTGTAAACCATGGTGAAAATCTTTCAACTTCTACCCCTTGTCTGACAACGAGCACAACCAAAGACGTCATAATGAAAATTCCAGCAACAGGAAATATATCTGTCTCTTATACACATCTCCGAGCCCACGAGACAGGCAGAAATCTC
>CAJXVJ010000228.1 GCA_913061105.1 uncultured Alcanivoracaceae bacterium
ATTTCTGCCTGTCTCGTGGGCTCGGAGATGTGTATAAGAGACAGACTTTACTGTCATTGATGCCCCAAATTTAACTGGTAATCTTGATGTAGATGAATTCTCAGGGTTTTGTTCGCTAAAATTAGATAATACAGGAATAAGTAAGTTAAAACGTGCACGTCCTATAAACAATTTAACATTGACTAATAATTTATTATTAGAAAAAAACAACATAATTAAAACAGAACTTACTGATACTGATGATGATTATCCAAATCTGATTCCTTCGCATGTCGATTTATCAGGCTCAAACAATATGTTGTGTTCAAATGTATATGACAAACTTGATAAGTGGAACACAACTGCTAAATTGGATATGACTGTACCTGTTTATACAAAATCAAAAAACGTAGAAAAAACATCAGAAGTTTGTCCTGTAATAACTGCGACTGATTTTTACAATGCACCACTCGTATGTCAGCCAGATGCCATTACAAATGTTGTTGCAAAGCAAACTAAAATTCCTCAAAAGTACAAACTAAATTGGGATAAAACAGATCACGATACATGGCAGGTTAGTCATTATCAAATTAGACTAAACTATGATGATAATGATATAAGAACCATACCAAATTCTTTCGTTTTACCTTTATCAATCACAAACACATCACAAACTAGTGCTTTTGAAGTTAGGGCATGTACATCATTTGTTGTAAAAGACTTGGAAACATGTGGAGATTGGAGTGAGTCTAATCATACTCAAGATTTGGGAACTGTGACAAATTTAACATCAACATGGTCAGGTTCATCAGGAAATGCTTTTGTCCTGGATTTTCAATATCCCCAAAACTTATTAAACCAAGATTCAAGTACACCAGATTTCTTTAAAATATTACCAGATTCATTAGAGTTAAATTTAACACCAATTCCTAGTATTGTATTTACCAATCCAACAATTGATTACACCTCTAGTGTCATTAATTTAGATGATTACCTAGGTCAAGAATTTAGAGTATATGCTTGTAAAAATCAAGAAATTGGACAAAAGCCAGAATGTGGTAGCAGCGCATTAATCAGAGTCAAACCTAGACCAATTATAGGCACAGATCCTAGTACAACTATTGAAACTCCTACCGCATCAAGTGTTATTGGCAGTACCAATAGTGGCGAAATAAGCATATCATTATATTCATCTGATGAAATAGATTTTTTTGAAATTACAGAGGTGCAACCTGTTGCAATAATAAATCAAGAACCATACATCAATGTTGAAAATAAAAAGTATTATTCTCTTAATGCAAAAGCAGATGGTCAAGGCAGTACAGCAACACTAGATTTACTGCGAAAAGTTAATGGAGCTCACAAATTCTTGATAACTGCATGTCGATATATCACAACAAATGGCATTAATAGCTCTTATTGTTCATCTGAAACCTCACCACTTGAGATTAATTGGGATGTTGCAAGAGATGTTCCAGACTTTAATCAGATTGATACTTTATTCACTCAACTCAAGTGGTATGATGTTGATTGTGACGACGGAGAGTCTGATTGCGTTGAACCTTCAACAACATTTCCTCAGACTAACCAATATTGGAAAAGAGGCATTCTGTGGAGTTTTAATGATACGAATATAGATCCACCAGATTATTTTTATCTTTCTAAAGAGAATGGCTCTGATACGGGTCAAAATGTCAGTGTATCCCCAGACTGGGCTGGTAACTCACTAGATTTGTGTGTCAATAAACAAGCCAGTCTTTATGATGTCAATGCACCTGGTGTCAGTATCAATCCAATGTATGGAAAACAACAAATAGTTCATACAATAGATGAAGGAATGTACGGTTCATCAATTTACTATACATCGGCAGATTGCTCTGAAGGCATTAGATATAGAAACGATGGTTTGTGGCGAATTCAAGCATGTTATTCAGGTATAGGTTGCAGTACTGGTAAGACAATTAACATTGGAGATAGTGAAGATATGTCACCAACTAATGTTGAGCCAACCGGTAACTCAGATGGATTTAATTTAGAAAATTCTCCAAGTAATTTAAAAGGGGGGTTATGGTGGAACCCTCATCAATCTGGAACTGGTTGGTATTTTTACTGGAAAAACAACAGCAGTAATCCAGACAGAGATCTAACACAAAACAAAGATTTGGTTACTTACTGGGCAAGTTACAGGAAAGTAAATGAAGAATGGATGCCAGTGTGGTTACATTCAACTATGAGTTTGCAACAATCAGATACCAATGGCAACTTATTTTATAAGGGTCAAATCTATTACAGCAATATTCAAAACGGTCAAAAAGTTGAGCAAGGAGTAGGCACAATAAAGGTTAGACTACATGAAGACTCAAATATCAACTACAAAGCAAAAATAGAACTCAATGTTGATGGTACTTTTTCAGATGGCTCAGGTAGTATGATTACCAGTAGTGGTATAAATTTTGATGATGCTGGTCAGCCAGAAACAGGCATGGATTCTGATGAATTTAGAATAGTCTACAATTACGACCAAGGTGATATAATAGATTCGATTGTAATCCCTTTAGAAATTGCAGGAATAAGATTAGCAGGCGGAGCGACAGGTCCTTCATCACCAGAGGGATTAGCCAGATTTGGTCCAGCTAATGATAATGACCATTATCAAGGTGTTTGGCAATATGATGACATTGATGACAGTAATGATGCGACATTAGCCTTATGGAAAATCCATAACCTAGAGGTTGCAAACTTCTTTGTATATGATAACCAAGGACAACCTTTGTGGCTAATTGCTCAATCTTGCGGAGACCCTTGTATAGATCCTATTCCAGAATACTTTGATGGTTATCTTACTGATTCTATTGATCTCAATTTTGTAACTAATTTCCAAGGATTTAACCCTTTAAGTTATACTCCTTTAGGTTTAAATGTACAGACTAGGCCGGTTGCAACTGCAGGAAGACAATTTAGTGGATTTGATGATTTGGATAATTATCAACAAGCAAAATTTTGGTTAGATATAAACTATAATCAAGATAATGTAGATGCTAACTTATCATTGGGTGCAAAACAATTAGAAGATATCTCTTCTGACAGTAACCCTGTCTTCAATATGATTAATACCTATAAAGTCCTTAACAAAGTAGCCAATATTAATCACATTGGGTTTAATGTAAAAGATTCGAACGGATTGATTCAATACCAAGATGTAGAACTTGGAACAGTATCCAAAATTTGTAACCCTAATTTAATAGGACCGTGTAGCATTAGTTTTAATTGGTACGCCGATGATGCCACAGGACAAAACCAATGGTTGACGCCATACTACAAACATGAAAGTATGGAAGAATTTGCGCCAATTAACTCTCAATCAGCCCAGTTTTCATGTGCCAGCAACCCTATAGCTTCCAGTTTAGAAGAAAACTATATTTGTACTGAACCATTAGCAGGTGCATACGAATTCGAATTACGAAGACCTAATTATTCTGGATCTGGATTTACAACAATTGCCAAATCTCAAACTTTAACAGTCATTGCATGTGAAGACGATTGCAGCATAGTTCCAGAGGCGACAGAAGTAGAAGATGCCACAATAAACGTAATATCAGAAAAAGTTCCTAATCAACCAGGAGCAGGACCTTTGCCTGGATCAGGGGGAGTTTCAGGCGGAGCAGCAACTTACAATGTTCCGTTGTTTATTCCACCAGGGCGCAATGGTATGACACCAAGTGTCTCTATTAATTACTCATCAAAAGGTGGAAATGGTGTTATGGGTGTGGGTTGGTCTGCATCGATTGGATCTGGAATATATAGATGTTCACAGACAAAGGCCCAAGATGGTAATGGTAAATCCGTTACATTAGATGAAACAGATAGATTATGTTTAGATGGTCAAAGATTGATGTTAGTAAATGGTGTAAACCCGCCCAATAATTCATCTGACTTAAATGATTCAGACAATTTATACAACCAAAGTTACTGGATTGATGATGCTGAGTACCGTACTGAACAGGATTCTTTTTCAAAGATCAGTAAAACTTCAACTGGATTTAAAGTTCAAACCAAATCAGGAAGAACCAATACCTATGAACAATTAGGTCATGACCAATTAAGCAGTTGGCAATTGGTGATGGAAGAAGACAGTTTTGGTAATAATATAAAATACACACACGAGAATTTTGGTCACAACGAATCACTTGTGACTCGAATATTTTATACTGGACATAATTCTTCAACAGGCACACGTGAAATACGTTTTAACTATATTGATAGAATTACTGACTACAATGTCAGCTATCATTATGGGTATAAAACAGAACGCACACAACAACTTGAATCTATAGTTACTTATGTTCCAACTGAATCTAGAAAATATGAATTTGAATACAAATCCTCCAAATCAAACAGTGATTTATTGCTCGATAAAATTTATGAATCAACTGGTGGAGTGCAAAGAGAATTATTGGCATTAAACTGGACTGATGATGATTGGTCAGATGGCGAATGGCTGGACAAAGAAGAATCTAAATTTGTTTACGAAAACATTGATTCAGAAGAAAATCAAATTTTAGTAGATAGTGATTTTAAAGACTTATTAGGTCAAGCGCAAATATCTTATGATTTTAATGGCGATGGTATTAAGGATTATTTAGCAATTTCTCATGGTGGAGAAAGTAGAAGTCTATTTTTCTTTGATGATAAAAATGTTCTCAAACTTAGATTGGAATTGCCAACAAATATTACTTTTAATTACAGCTCAAAGGTCTATGGGGCAGCCGACTTAACCATCAATGGATATACAGATTTAATAGATTCAACAGGTCTTTATAGTTGGAAGAATAACAAATCTCTGCCAGATAGCTATGATTCTAGCGATACAAATATTGATAATTATTTTATTAGGTCTACGAATACTACTAGCACATTATTTACAGATATAAATGCTCGTTTGACTGAAGATCAAGATAATACCCATGTTGTAGATTTTAATCGATTAAAGTTGAATGTTTTAGATTTTGATAACGATGGAGACCAAGATATTTTGGCCTTCGCCACACCAAAATATGTAAATACTCATATGACAAATATCTGCCTTCCTGATGATATTCCAGGAGTTGCACCAGATTTTTGTGAAATCGAATATGCCAAAATCATACTGTTTATTAACACTCCAAATTGCGAAAGTGATTCTTGTAAGCCTGAATTCAATTCTGGTTCAGTCATCATTGACGGTTTAGAACCACAAGTTGATCGTGAAAGAGAAGACGATATTTGGACATATGTTTGGGATGATTTAGGTGATATCGTAGATTACAATGGTGATGGCTATATGGATATTTTTATAGCAAGATGGCAAAGTGCAGCATTGTTTGATGAATATGATTCACGTATAGCTATTGAAAACCAATATATTTATTTTACAAACAGCAGTACAATTGATGGTGTAAAACCTAAAAGAACTGAGTTTAAATCACTTGGTTTAACAAATTTTACATGTCAAGAATATGAAAATAGTTCAGTTATAGATGTAAATTGTAATATACCTGAAGACTCTGTAGTTCCAGAAAATAAATCATTTCATTTGGTAGACATTAACTCAGATGGATTACAAGATTTTGTTTATTATGATCATGGAGAAAGCTATATTAAAACATGGAAAGTTCGATTAAATCAAGGTGGTGGCACCTTTGATGCAAACGGTGACTTCCAAGGAATTCTATTTGTAGATGATTATGTTTCAGGTATTTCTGATCCAGAAAACCAACTGGTGAATTTTAACTCATTAGATCAACCTTCACCTACAGAAGGAGGAAGCCATGAATGTTTCAAAGATCCTTCTGAGAATTACGAAAACTCTAAATCAGCTAGAAAATGCAATCCATTTTTTAGAGGGGTTAAAAGCATGCAAGATTTAGATTCAGACGGTATTCCTGAATTAATCTTTCCTGACCCTGATCCAAATGTAAATGTAGCCAGTGGCTTACCTGGTAAACCTGAAAATCTGGTCTTCAACTATTGTAGTACATTTAACTTAATCCAATCAGTATATGCACTGTCTCTTATACACATCTGACGCTGCCGACGATCTACTCTGTGTAGAT
>CAJXVJ010000229.1 GCA_913061105.1 uncultured Alcanivoracaceae bacterium
ATCTACACAGAGTAGATCGTCGGCAGCGTCAGATGTGTATAAGAGACAGACTTTACCCTATATACAAAACTTCCTGATGATTTAAAAAGACAACTACATGGTCACATTCATATTTTTTTAGATGAAAAAAATTTCGTTGGATACAATGGAATTAATATCGATGAGACTATTAAACTGACAATTGCATCTCAAGCTTGTTTGTTGTTATTAAACCGCAAAACCAACTATTACCCACATTTGTCTAATATTTTAATTTATCCCAATGCCTTTACTCACTCCGATCATGAAGGTAATCAACATCATGGTAGGCTTGGAGAATCATGGCACAGAGGTCCGATAGTATTATCATGGATGCATTCTCAGAGTGGAGCAAAAAATGATGATGATGGTAATAATGTAGTGATGCATGAGTTTGCCCACCAATTAGATCAAGAAAATGGTGACAGTGATGGCTTGCCAATATTACAAAACAACAACATTAAACAATGGAGCTCAGTGTTAAGTAAAGAATTTAAAACTTTAAAAATTAAAACAAAATTAAGAAAAAAAAGTTTGTTAGATAAATATGGAGCCACTAATCCAGCTGAGTTTTTTGCAGTTATTACTGAACACTTTATTGAGCAACCAGGGCAACTATTAAAAAAACATCCTGAGTTATATTTACAGTTAAAAAAATATTATCAAATCGATCCGATAGATTGGAGTTGATGGTTGTTAATATCATGTCATTTTGCTATCATCATTGACTTTTAAAATAACTGGATATTAATTAATGTCGCTAACAAACCTTCTAAAACTCATTTTTATTGTACTTATCGGATTATCATTGCAAACAGATGCTTCTGAAAGAGATTCAATGGTTAATAATTATACTTTGACTGTCACAGATGCCAGTCATCATTTGGCTGATGTAGAAGTTGTTTTTACTGGGATTAAAACTAAATCATTTAATGTGAAATTACCAGTGTGGAGATCAGGCAATTATAAAATATTAGATTTATCTAGTAATATCCGGAATTTCTCAGTATATGACGCTTTTGATAAGGAGTTGTCTTGGCATAAAGACGACAAGAATACTTGGCGAATATTTGTTAACACACCAGGTGTGATTAAAGTGAAATATCAGATTTATGCCAATCTATTGAAAAGGCGGGTCAGTCACATTGATGAAACCCATGCATTTTTAGATGCGAGTGGAGTGTTTGTATATAATGAAAGCCAAAGAGACAAGCCATTAACTGTAAAACTGAATGTGCCAAAAGATTGGCGTTCGGTTTCAGGAATGGACTCTATAGCTGAACATGTTTTCAAGGCTCATAGTTATGATGTATTAGTTGATTCTCCAATTGAATCTGGCATTCACCATTACGATTCTATTCAAGTTGAAAACCAATTGTATGAAATTGTTATATGGGGAGATGCCAATTTTGATATCCAAAAGATTAAAACTGATATAGAAAAATTACATTATCAAGGCAAACTATTGTGGAAGTCTTTTCCATATACCCGCTATGTTTATATGTTTCATGCTGGTGATAATTTAAGAGGAGCAACTGAACACTTAAACTCGACGATTATTCAGCTTGATAGATTTGGATTTACAGAAGGTGAAAAATACAACAAGATCATATCTACCACCGCACATGAATTTATCCATACATGGAATGTGAAATCCTATCGACCAGCGGGTATTAGCCCTTATGATTACAACAAAGAAAACTATTCTGATTTGTTTTGGATGGCAGAAGGGTCAACCAGTTATTATGATAATTTATTGCCTTTGCGATCAGAGATTTATGATGCAAAGACTTATTTCGAGTATCTTGCCAAAGACATCAATACTTATCAAAATAAACCTGGAAGAAACGTCATGAGCTTATCAGAGACCAGTTTTGATACCTGGTTAAATCATGACAGAAACCGTGCACACAATACAACTGTCAGTATTTACTTAAAAGGCTCATTGGTATCTTGGTTGCTGGACAAAAATATACGTGAAATGACTGATAATAAAAAGAGTTTGGATGATTTACAATATTTACTCTATAAAAATTATGCAAATAAAGATTCTGGATACAATGCATCACAGGTTAGAAAATTGCTTCATGAAATGACGGGGCAAGATTTTACACCGTTTTGGAACGAGTATGTTGAAGGCACCAAAGCGATAAACTTTGATGAGTTACTGGATTTTTATGGTTTAAAATTTTCCATCAAAGAAGATGATGAAACAAAAGTCAAAGCCAGCTTCAATGCGAAATATGTCGAACACAATGGTATGGCCAAAGTATCTGTACTCAACAGTGATGGAGCGGCTTGGAAGGCAGGCATCACATCCGATGATGTTTTAGTGGCAATAGATGGTATTGAATTGCCCTATGCGAAAATAAAAGAAAGAATAGAAGGGTTGAAAACAGATCAATCTTATCAACTTCATTACTTTAACCAAGGAATTTTAAAAGAAACTAAGATAACACCCCAAAAAGCTGCTCCTGAAAAATTAACCATTATTCCCAATGAAAAAGCCACTAGGTCACAGAGAAAGATATTTAAAAGTTGGAGTCATCACGATTTAAAGGATATAGGTAAAGATGACTAAAAAACGCATCATTGCCATAGCCGGAAATATTGGAGTAGGTAAGACTTCTTTAGTTGAGTTTCTAACTTCCACCTATAATATAACACCATTCTATGAACCCAATGATGAAAATCCTTATCTTGACGATTTCTATAAAGACATGAAACGGTGGTCGTTTCATTCACAATTGTATTTTCTGAGTAATAAATTTCGCATACACCAACAAGTTGATTTATCAGAAGGTGTAGTAGTACAAGACCGAACTATATTTGAAGATGTTGAAATTTTTGCAACTGCATTGCATGATATGAAAAAAATAAGCGATCGTGATTGGTTTACATACCATCAGTTCTATAAAAACATCATAGCATCGATTAAACCTCCTGATTTGATGATCTATTTGAAATGTTCTACCCGAACGATTAGAAAAAGAATAAAAATTCGTGGCCGAAAAATGGAACAAGACATTCCATTGTCATACCTAAAGCGCCTGGATAGACTTTATGAGGATTGGATTAGCCGTTATTCATTAAGTAAAGTTATGGTCATAGAAACAGACAAACTTGACTATGTGTGTGACTTGATTGATCGACTCGATGTCATGCAAAAAATAGAAGCATTATTGCCAACTTCTTTGGAAAGGCAATAAAAACGATTGTGGATTTATCCTTCTTAATAAGTAAGTATTGATAGATTACAATATCATTAAAATTATTTCTAGATAATGATTTTATACATTTCTTTGATTTGTTGTGCTAGAATATAAATCAAATAAAATACTACTTTACATTTGACCGTGGAAAATAAGTAAATTAATAACTTGAATTATAGCGGTTAAATTTTGTTATTTGGGGGAATAAAATGTTTAATCGTATACATGTGCTATCACTTATTTTATTGATGATGGCAAGTCAATTAGTTTATAGCCAAAATAGAAGTTACAATGTTTATCTAGATCTAGATAATGATGCAACCACTGGATGTACGGTTTCTCAACCAGATTTTTCAACTCAATTCCAAGGCATTGATGGTTATATTAGTGTCACAACATCTGATTCGCCAGTTTCAATTTTAAGTTCACTTTACTATGCCTGTAATAATAGTTCTTTTGGTTCAGGCAATTCAGTGGTAGATTCTGCATTAGGATTGAATACAAGTCCATCTGGATACGATGTATTCGAAATGCAATTGCCCTTTTCTGAATTAGGAATCAATTCATCAACACTAATTAAATTGTATTATACTGCTGGATCGAATCAAAGTTCTGATATCTTACGATTATATAATGGTGGAGATATTGTTATAGGAATTGAAATTCCACACAATATCCCAATGTTTTCAATGACATCATTGATTATTCTTTTGGTATTGTTCCTGTTTATCGCTAAAAAAGCCCACAACAAACGTTTAACAATTATGGCATTAGTTCTCACATATTCTGGCATAGTTTGGGCCATGGTATTTATTATTGATGGAGAAATAAGTGATTGGTCAGGCGCAAATGCAATAGTTGATCCAATTGGTGACAATTCTAGTCCTGGCAACTATTCAGACATTGCACAGGCTTATGTACATTTAGATGATCAATATTTTACAACAAGAATGGATATTGTAGATGTTGAAAATGAAATACCAACCGCTAATGCTACAAATGCCAATGTTCTAGAAGAAGGCTCAGTCTTAATAACATTAACAGGCAATGACATTGATGGTGATAATTTAACATTTGCAATTGCAAATACCACTACAAATGGTCAATTGTCTGTCATTACTCAAATAGACTCAACTTCAGCAAGCCTTATTTATACTCCAAATCCAGATTTTTTTGGCAACGATAGTTTTACTTATGTCAGTAATGATGGACAAATTAATTCATCTGAAGCAATTGTCACTATTGTTGTTGACCCAGTTAATGACCAACCTACATTTGATGCCAGTGCCAGTATTAATATAATAAAAGATTCGGGACTTTATTCTGCACCATGGGCAACTAACATTAATACAGGTGCGGCCAATGAGAGTACTCAGTTGCTGTCTTTTGGTGTTATTTCAAATGACAATCCTGTATTGATACCTGTCAACCCTGTTATTAGCCCAACGGGTGTTATTTCATTTACCCCATCAGTAGGTGGGAATGGTACAGCAAACTTAACCATTCAATTACAAGATGATGGTGGTACAACAAATGGTGGAATAGATACATCTAATATCTTTAATTTGGCCATTATTGTGGAAGGTGTCAATGATGCACCATCGTTTATAGCTGGCGGTGACCAAACTGTAAATGAAGATGTCGGCCTTCAAACTGTTGTAGGTTGGGCAACGGCTTTATCAGCAGGCCCGCCAGATGAAAGTGGTCAAATTTTAACCTTTAATATTACAAATAACAGTAACCCAAGTTTATTTAGTTCTGGCCCAAGTGTTGATGGCGTTTCTGGTGATTTAACCTATACAACAACTGCTGATGCAAATGGGATGGCAACTATTACATTAAATGTTCAAGACAATGGTGGTACCGCAAATGGTGGTGTAGATACATCAGCTACACAAACTTTTACTATTAATGTGACTCCTGTGAATGATGTGCCGACTTATACGAATGTTGGCAATGTATCAGTTCTTAAAGATGCTGGGCCTTACTCAAGTTTGTGGGCTTCTGCGTTATCAGCAGGTCCTAGTGATGAAAGTGGTCAGATTTTAAACTTTAATATAACTGGAATAACTAACCCTGGGCTATTCTCATCACCGCCAGATGTTGATTCAAGTGGAAATTTGACATTTGATGTGACTCCAGATACATCTGGAACCTCAACTGTATCGATTAATCTTATGGATGATGGTGGTACGGCAAATGGTGGAGTTGATACAACTGCAAGTCTTGATTTTGATATTGTTGTTGGCGGTGTCAATGATGCACCATCTTTTATTGCTGGTGCTGATGTCAGTGTGTTTGAAGATGCAGGTTTGCAAACTGTAGCAGCTTGGGCAACAGCTTTATCGCCAGGTCCTGCTGATGAAAGTGGACAAACATTAACATTTAATATAACAAATAACACAAATCCAGGATTATTTAGTGTTGCTCCAAGTGTTGATGGGGTGACAGGAGATTTAACATATACTTCAGCTGCAAATATCAATGGAATGGCAACTATTACACTCAATGTAATGGATAATGGTGGAACAGGAAATGGTGGTGTGGACACATCTGCAACGCAGTCTTTTGTTATTACTGTAGATGCAGTCAATGACGTACCAAGTTTTACACCAGGTCCAAATGTGACTGTATTAGAAGAATCTGGAGCTTATTCATTAGCATGGACAAATACATTCTCTGAAGGTCCTTCTGATGAAAGTGGTCAATCGTTAAGTTTTAATATTACCAATAATAGTAATGCAGGGCTGTCTCTTATACACATCTGACGCTGCCGACGATCTACTCTGTGTAGATC
>CAJXVJ010000230.1 GCA_913061105.1 uncultured Alcanivoracaceae bacterium
AAATACAAATATATGCCTATTGAAAAACAATGAGTCAAATAGCCCGCTATTTGCGAGTTTTTTAAAGATGAGTGAAGTTTTTAGCAATTTTTTTACACGTTCCACGGATTTTGCAAAGGCCTCTTATAGCATTACACCTAAGTAAAATAGCGTCGACTTGTTCCTGTCATTTCTGATGCTTCCATAACTATCATTAAAGCCTCTTCATCTATCGCCATAACCAACTCTCTTAATTGAATAATACTTTTAACATTGACCACCACAAAAATAATTGATTTGTTGTGGTTTTTGGCAAGGTTTTGGCCATCAAGTATACTGCCATCTCTGTTTAGATCTGACATTATTGCTTCGCAAATTTCAGTGGTCTTTTCTGAAACAATGTTGACTAATTTATCAGAGACCCCACCAGTAACAATTTTATCAACCACTATTGTCGCTGTATAAATACTAATTATACTCCACAACACCCCTTCAAAATTTTTGAAAATAATACCCACACTAATAACAATAATGGCATCTAAAAACAAGATAACTTGGCCAGGTTTTAAATGGGTCTTGTTGGCAATAATTCTGGCAATAATTGTGGTGCCGCCAGCTGATGCATTGGCTTTTAAAATAATACCGATACCTATTCCAACTGTCACACCACCATATAATGTCGCAATCAATAAGCTATTAATTTCTGGAAATTCTACATACAATATCAATAAGTCTATAATTAATGATGTCATCACCATTGAATATACAGTTCTGATGGTAAATCCAGTATTCAGGTGTTTTTTTCCTATAATTAACAAAGGGATGTTTATTGCCAACATGGCAATACCGATTGAAATGCCGGTTAAGTAATGGGTTATTAACCCTAAACCCGGTGTTCCACCAGTGATGATTTTTGCTGGGTATAAGAAAAACACCACCCCACAAGCCAAAAATGAAGAGCCTATGGTAATCAATATTAAATTCTGTATTTCTTGTTTATTCATTTTCATTTAAAGGTTCCTCTATTGAGGACATCTCTCTTAAAAGGCGTCCTCGAGTTATTATCGGGATATTTTGCAAGATGTCCAATAAATTAACCACCTAATCGTTTTCAATCTTGCTTTAATATCTTATAATTTAGCGCTTTGAATAATTACAATAAATAAAGAGAATTTTGCATAATTATGCAAAGCTCTCATAAATAACAAATCTATGGATAAATCTATGTTGACGTTTCAAGAAATCATCTTAAAACTACAAGAATTCTGGGCAAAAAATGGCTGTGTCATTGTACAACCATTAGATCTAGAAGTGGGAGCAGGTACCTTCCACCCTGCTACCTTTTTACGTTCTATTGGCCCTGAGCCTTGGAACAGTGCTTATGTACAGCCTTGTCGACGCCCTACTGACGGTAGATATGGTGAAAATCCGAATAGATTACAACATTATTATCAGTTCCAAGTAGTTTTAAAACCCTCTCCCGATAATATTCAAGAATTGTATTTAGAATCTCTGAAAGAATTGGGCATTGATACATTACTGCATGACATAAGATTTTTAGAAGATAACTGGGAATCTCCAACTTTAGGCGCTTGGGGCCTTGGCTGGGAAGTCTGGTTAAATGGTATGGAAGTCACACAATTCACTTATTTTCAACAAGTCGGTGGCTTGGAGTGTAAGCCTGTTATGGGTGAAATCACTTATGGACTTGAAAGATTGGCCATGTACTTACAAGAAAAAGACAGCATATATGATTTAATTTGGGCAGAAACTCCAAATGGAACAGTTACTTATGGTGATGTCTTCCACCAAAATGAAGTCGAACAATCAACTTACAATTTTGAACACGCTAATGTTGAAATTTCATTGTCGGATTTTAATAACTGTGAAGCCGAATGTTTGAAATTAATTGAAGCAAAATTGCCATTAGCTGCCTATGAAAAGGCATTAAAGGCATCGCATTATTTTAATCTTTTGGATGCAAGAAAAGCCATCAGCGTAACTGAAAGACAACAATATATTCTAAGGGTTAGAACCATGTCAAAAGCCGTAGCTGAAATGTATTATGCAAGCCGAGAAGCTTTGGGCTTTCCTGGCTGTCAGTCTGATAATAATCAGGAGGAAAAATAATGAGTCACATATTATTTGAATTAGGCACTGAAGAACTACCACCAAAATCTTTAAACACCTTAGCAAAAAGCTTATACAATGGTGTGGTGAGTGATCTAAACAAGGCAGAAATTAATTTCGATAAGGAAAACAGCCGTTGGTTTGCATCACCTAGAAAGCTGGCTTTTATATTGTCAAACATTGATGAAAAGCAAGCAGATAAGACAATTCAACGCAAAGGACCGGCTGTGATTGCTGCCTACGATGATCAAGGAAACCCAAAACCTGCAGCCCTTGGATTTGCCAAGTCAGTTGGCGCCGATGTCTCTGATTTAGAAACATTGAAAACAGATAAAGGTGAATGGTTGGTTTTTGATATTGAAGAAAAAGGCAAAAGAACTTGCGATTTAATTACGGATTTTATATCAAACAGCATCAAAAAGATGCCTATTCCAAAACCCATGCGTTGGGGCAACAATGATTTTGCTTTTATCAGGCCAGTACATTCTATGATTTTGTTAAACAACAAGGATGTTATACCCTTTGAAATGTTTGGGGTTACAGCCAGTAATCAATCACGTGGCCACAGATTTCATTCACCGGAATTCATTACGATTGAATCAGCGGATACTTATGTTTCACAGTTATTAGAAGTTAAAATTGAAGTAGACCAAGTCACAAGAAAAGAAAACATAAGAAAACAAGTCCTAAAGGTGGCTAAGACCATTAATGGTAATGCACAAACAGATGACAATTTACTAGAAGAAGTGACAGCCATAGTTGAACATCCTATTGCGTTGGTGGGTAGTTTTGATGATGACTTTTTACAAGTGCCCTCAGAAGCACTGGTTTCATCTATGCAAAAACACCAAAAATATTTTCCTGTATTTGATGAAAACAATAAGTTAATGCCCTTTTTTATCGCGCTAGCCAACATTGAATCAAAAGATGTCGGCCAAGTCATTAAAGGATTTGAAAAGGTTATTAGACCACGTTTAGCTGACGCACGATTTTTCTGGGAGCAGGATCAAAAACAGCCATTAGATACAAAATTTCACATGTTAGAAAAAATGACATTTGAAAAACAATTGGGCACAATTGCTGACAAATGCAACCGCATAAAAGAAATTATGTTCCACCTTGCAATTCATTTAGATTTAGATATATTGCATGCAGAAAGGGTTTCTATTTTACTCAAATGTGATCTTGTTACTGACATGGTCGATGAGTTCCCTGATTTACAAGGCATCATGGGTGGTTATTATGCCAAGGCTCAAGGCGAAGATGATGATGTTGCTCAGGCAATTAGTCAGCAATACAAACCGACATATTCTGGCGATGATATTCCATCAGGTCCACTTGCACAAGTACTTAGTATAGCTGATAAAATTGATACATTATGTGGTATTTTTGCAGTAGGAAAGAAACCCACTGGCAACAAAGACCCATTTGCATTACGCCGCGCCTCATTGGGAATAATAAAAATTCTTCAAGAAAGTAAACTTGATATTAATTTGTATGAATTAATTGAATTTTGTGTCAATCAATTAGAAATTAAAAATTTAGATAAAAAGCAAGTTAGAATTGAAGTAGAAGAGTTTATAAATCAACGCTTAAAGCACAATTATTTAGAACAAGAAATCAGTCACGATGTGGTTGAAGCTGTATTAGATTTAAAACCCAGTAATTTATCTGATTGTAATGAACGTATATTGGCTTGTAGCCAATTTAAACTAGATTCAGCAGCCCCTGCTCTGGCTGCTGCAAACAAACGTATAACTAACATCTTAAAGAAATCAACTGAGAGCATCCCAGATAAAGTTATTTTAAGGTTGTTAATTGAAAACCAAGAAAAAAACCTACTCGGTGCCATTGAGTCGATAAAAAGACGTTTTAATCAAGAAGTGAAAGATCAACAATACAATGATGCCTTTAAACATTTAACATCATTGGCTGAACCCGTTGATAGCTTTTTCGAAAATGTTATGGTTAATAGTGATGATGAAGCCACAAGACTGAACCGTTTGGCCTTACTTAAAGAATTAAACACTCTTTTTAAAGCCATTGCAGATATTTCAAAACTAGAAATATAAACAAATTGATATTCTAAATTAAGAGCCAATATAAGCTACACACATTATATTGGCTCATAATTATGAGTTTCTATGAAGTAGTAAAACTTTCACCACAACCACACTCACCAGTGGCTTTGGGGTTTTTATAGACAAATACATGATTGATGCCTTGCTGTTCAAAATCTATGGTGGTGCCATCGATGATTTCGAGTGTGTCTTTATTGGCTATTAGTCTAATCCCTTTGTCTTCACAAACGACATCATCTTCATCAAGTTCATGTGGGATTTCAACTTCATAACCCCAACCCGAGCAACCTGTTTTTTTTATATTAATTTTAAAACCAACGGCAGCAGCATCTTGTGCTATGAATTTTTTAATTCTATCTGCTGCTCTTTCTGTTACATGTAATGACATATTATTCTTTAATTTACCAATTTATCTGTTGTTTTAACAAGTTCAGTGATTATATGGGGTTCAAATGCAGAATGTCCAGCTTCAGGAACAATAATAAGCTCTGATTCAGGAAAAACATGGTGTAAATCATATGCAGTAGTCATAGGGCATACTACATCGTAGCGGCCTTGTATTATTACTGTTGGTATATGCCTGATTGTATCGATGTTATCTAGAATCCAATTTTCACTTGCATAAAATCCTTTGTTCATAAAATAGTGATTCTCAATGCGGGCAAATGCTAAGGCAAATTCGTCTTCTCCTGTTTCCTCAATATGTTCGATGTCTGGTATCATGTGACAGGTTGAACCTTCCCAAACTGACCAATGTCGTGCAGCGGATAATTGTTGTTGTTTGTCTTCACCAAATAACCTTTTTTGGTAAGCAGCCATTAAATCGTGTCTTTCATCTTCTGGTATAAATTCATAATAGGCTTTCCATGCATCTGCAAAAATTTGGCTGGCTCCATATTGATAAAACCATTGTAGCTCGGCTTTTCTCAGTAGAAATATTCCTCTTAAAACCAATTCTAATACCCTTTCTGGGTGTTTGATGGCATAAGTCAATGCCAATGTTGAACCCCAAGATCCACCAAACACTTGCCATTCTTTAATATTCAACATTTCACGAATACATTCCATGTCATTAATTAAATCCCATGTGGTATTTTCTTCCACACAGGCATGGGGTGTGCTTTTGCCACAACCGCGTTGATCAAATTGAATGATTCGGTATTTATTTGGATTAAAGAATCGGCGTGTATCAGTAGAAACCCCACCACCTGGTCCACCATGAACAAAAACTACGGGTTTACCATCTGGGTTACCAGATTCTTCCCAGTAAATATTGTGGACTTTTGAGACTTGAATAAATCCTGATTGGTTTAATGGTATTGATGGGTACAGCATTTTATGAGAGTGTATTAAGTAACGCGATGTTACCATAGGCACCATTCAAATATTAACTGTTTGGTTCATTATTTGATATATTTGCTAAAAGCTATTCTGATTTGATAAGGGTTGTAATTATTTTAGGCAAAAAAAATGCAACCGTCCTTGGTTGCATAGGGGACATGGTTACAACACTACAAGAGAGGCAGTAGTGTTGAACTATTGGTCAGTAGCTTTTAAGCTACTTTCTTAGTGGTCTTAATTTCTTTCACTAATGAATCGACTTTTTTACTTAATGTAGAAATGTCTTTCACTGTTGGGATGTCTAATTTCTTCAATACAGACTCAATGCGAGACTCAAATAAGTTTTCTACTTTGTTGATTTGCTTGTTAGCTACTTTACGGATGTTGTCGAATCTTTTTTCCGCTTTAGTTGAAACCTGTCTCTTATACACATCTCCGAGCCCACGAGACAGGCAGAAATCTC
>CAJXVJ010000231.1 GCA_913061105.1 uncultured Alcanivoracaceae bacterium
CTACACAGAGTAGATCGTCGGCAGCGTCAGATGTGTATAAGAGACAGAAATAGCATTCCATGGAAAACCAAAACAATCAAAACGACACAATTATCGATAACATCAAAGATAAATTATTTGAACAGCAGTTTCAAGCAGTCAAATCATTTGCTTTTGATCAACAAGTAACCGATGTGTTTGCAGACATGATTAAACGTTCAGTTCCAGGGTATGATTCTATATTAAAATCAATAGCCATGTTTTGTATGCAGTATGCGCAAAAAGATTCCAATATATATGATTTAGGTTGCTCATTAGGGGCAGTTGCAGTTACAGCAGCTATGGCTACTCAAGACAAAGCATGTCATGTCATTGGAGTTGATACATCGGCTCCAATGTTAGAAAAATGTCAGTCTATTATTAAATCAAAACAATTAGGTCATAGAATTGAATTATTGAAGCAAGACATTGTTTCGATGGATATTACCAATGCCTCGGTGGTTGTCAGTAATTTTACCCTTCAGTTTATACCAAAAGAACAACGTTTATCTGTGATTAAAAATATATATGATGGACTAAAACCAGGTGGTGTATTCATACTATCAGAAAAATTTAAAGGTGATGATGAAAGTGACGAATTTTTAATTAAACATTATCATGCGTACAAGAAACTTAACGGATATTCGAATAAAGAAATACAAAGAAAAAGAAAAGCCCTTGTAGACGTACTAGTACCTGATTCAATAATAGATATAGAAAAACGATTAAAAACAGTTGGATATGAAAAAGTATTAAAGTGGTTTCAATGTTTTAATTTTGCTTCGTTTATTGCTGTTAAAGGTGATGTTAAATGATTGAGAATTATCTGCCTTTTTGGGATAAACTAAAAGGCATAAATATTGATCAAGATAAAATAGATCAATTAATTAAATCAACAGAAGATAAACTCATTAATCCTATTCAAGGTGATTACCCAAAATGGTTGAATGCATATAATAATTTACCATCTATAGATACCATCAATGTTGATCTAGATAATAATGCGATTACTTGTTCATCTGGCGAAGTAGATTCAGGTGATTTGTGTCAACCTTTACAACAATTGATACCTTGGAGAAAAGGACCATTTAACATTTTTGATTGCGAAATTGACTCTGAATGGCAATCATTTATGAAATGGAACCGCATAGAAGAATTCATTCCTCAACTCAAAAACAAAGTCGTTTTAGATGTTGGTTGTGGAAATGGATATTATATGTTTCGAATGATGAAACAAAAACCTCATCTGTTAATGGGAATAGATCCTGGGTTGCTACAAATTATTCAATTTTGGAGTGTAGAAAAATACATAAATAGTGGTGCTTGTGTTTTACCCTTGCCATTAGAAAACATGCCAAAGTCATTAAAATGCTTTGATATTGTCTTCTCAATGGGGGTTTTGTATCACAGAAAATCACCCATACACCACATATTAGAACTATTAGATACACTTAAATCAGGTGGTATACTTGTGCTTGAAACTTTAATCATAGATGGCGATGAAACCACGTGTTTACTACCAACAGGTAGGTATGCCCAAATGAGAAATGTTTGGTTTTTACCATCTGTGGCTATGCTAACAATTATGTTACAAAGAAATGGATTTAAAAACATTCAATGTATTGATGTCAGCACTACAACTATTATAGAACAAAGAACAACTGATTGGATGAAGTTCCATTCTTTAGAACAATTCCTTAATGAGAATCAAACAAAAACAATAGAAGGATACCCTTTGCCAAAAAGAGCCACCTTATTGGCTGAAAAAAAATAATATACTAAACTATTCATAAAAATTTAGTTATTTTAATTTTAGTGATTTACTAGAATTTATTTAAAAAAAAGTGTATTGTAATTATTAATTATGGTACCACTAAAACAACTTAATTCACGCTTCAAAGAATTAAGAACAATGCAAAAATGACTAATAAGATATTACTAATAGTTTTGATGTTCTTTATTCATTCATTGTATGCTCAAAACAATGAATCACCCTATGCTATGGATATTAAGATAGGGCTAACTCATGCTCCACCCATAATTATACTTCATCAAAGCAAACCTCCAGATGGCATGTTAGTTGATTTTTTAAAAGCAGTCGCAGCCAGCGAAAATTGGAAAATTACTTGGATACAAGGATCTTGGTCAGATGTCATGTCAAAAGCCAATAACAGCGAATTAGATGTAATGACTTATATTGCATATACACCTGAAAGGGCTCAAGTTTTTAACTTTTCTACAGAAAGGTTCGTTACAGGTTGGGGGCAATTATACAGTTATGAAAATAGATCTATTAATAATATATTAGATCTTAATGATAAAAGAATAGCAGTCATGAGGGATGACATTCATGCTAAAAGATTTGCGAAATTGTGTTTAGAATATGCTGTAAATTGTTTATTAGTTTTTGCTGATGACTATGACAGCGCCTTTAAGATGCTTGAAGATAATCTTGTTTCAGGCGTTGTAAGTGGAAGCACCGTTGGCATATCTTACGAAAAGAAATTAGATGTCATTCGAACTCCAGTCATGTTTAACCCATCTAATGCATTATTTGCATCACCCAAATCCAAAAGTAATGAACCCTTAAAAACCATTGATAATTATTTAATTAAATGGCGCAGTATGGATAAGTCACCATATTCAGAAATACAGAAAAAATGGATGAGCGCAACACATAAAGACAATATCCCAATGTGGGTTAAATATGTAGGACTTGCGATTATTGTTTTATTTTTCACTTCAGTTATTATTACTTTGTTTTTAAGAAAGCAAATTAAAAAACATGTAAAACAACACATCAATCAAACCAAACAATTAGAGCAAATCATTAATTTAGTGCCTCATATGATTTATGTTGTCAATTCAAAAGGTGAGGTCGTTTTAGTAAATAAATACGCATCAAAACATTTTGGAGTTACAGTGTTATCAAATTTCACTAAACACCAGTTATTACATGATGTACCACAGTACAGTAACTTATTTGATGATGACATTGAGTTGATTCAAAATGGTAAAGGTTTGATTCAGAAGGAATTAGTGACTCAAAACAACGTTAACGAAGATGTAACTTTTAATATTTTTAAGGTTCCATTTGATACAACCAACAAACTCCCTTCAGTATTAACCGTTGGAGTTGACATTACTGAACAATTGGCCTACCAGAAACAAATTCAATACATGGCATTACACGATGATTTAACTAACTTACCTAACAGACAGTTATTGAAAGAAAGAATCATCGATTCGTTGAAAGATCTCGATACAAAAAATACCCAAGCTGCAGTTTTATACATAGATTTAGACTTTTTCAAAAGCATTAATGATTCTCTCGGTCATGCAGCAGGAGACAAATTATTAAAAGTTATTTGTGAAAGATTGATTGGTATTGCCGATGAGGATGACATGGTTGCTAGAATAGGGGGTGATGAATTTATTCTACAAATCAGTAATCTATCAAAGAATGGAATTGATCCTGAATCAAATATCAAAAATATTGCAAATAAAGTCATTGTTAAATTAGCAGAAAAAATCATAATCGATCAACAAGATCTCTACATTTCTGCCAGTATTGGAATTGTTGTCTATCCAAATGATGGTGATAACTATGACCAAATAATGCAAAGGGCAGACATTGCCATGTATCAAGCCAAAGCCAAAGGCCGTAATAAATTCATATTATTTGAAGAGCACATGGAAAATATGATTTTAGAACGACATATACTGGTTGCTGAATTAAGAAATGCGATTAAAAACTCTGAATTTGACATTGTCTACCAACCACAAATCTATGGTAACAATGATAAAGTCATTGGCTTTGAAGCATTAATTAGGTGGAACCACCCAAATGGAAAAGTCGTTGGTCCAGATGATTTTATCCCCATTGCAGAAGAGTCAGGTTTAATTATTCCTATTGGAAATTGGGTGCTTGAACAAGCGTGTCAACAAGTCAATCTTTGGCTTAAAAACCATGAAACCATTCCATTTATTACTGTTAATCTATCAGTATTACAATTGCACAATAAAACTCTGGTAGAGTATTTACAATATTTATTAACACATTACAAAATTCCTCCTCATTTAATTGAATTAGAAGTAACTGAAACAGTTATGGTTCAACAAATTGATAAAACAATTGATACATTATCCCAGCTTAAAAACTTAGGAGTTAGGTTATCAATTGATGATTTTGGAACAGGATACTCATCATTAAGTTACTTGAATAAGTTGCCGTTTGATAAATTAAAAATAGATTATTCTTTTGTAAAGAACATTGTAAAAGATTCAGAAACAAAAACAATTGTTAAAACCATCATTGGTATGACTAAGGATTTAGATTTAGAAGTGATTGCAGAAGGTGTTGAGACAATCGAACAACTAGAATTACTCACAAAAATGGGTTGTCATAATTTCCAAGGTTATTATTTTGATGCACCAAACTCTAAAGAATATATTGAAGAAAAATATTTGAAATAATTTAATTTATGAGAGAGCTTTTTAGAACTCTCTCATAATGTTTTTTTTTATGTAAACTCTTTTTTAACCTGTGCAAACCCTGCCAATGCCTTATCAAGATCCTCCTTAGAATGGGCTGCAGAAATTTGTAGTCTTATGCGTGCTTTATCTTTAGGGACAACAGGAAAACTGAACCCAATACAATATATTCCCAATTCTAATAACCTATCGGCCATGTTTTTGGCCAATTTAGCATCATAGAGCATGATAGGAACAATTGAATGCGTCTCCCCACTGATATCAAAACCTAACTTGGCAATTTCTGTTCTAAAATAAGCTGTGTTTTCATTCAACTTATCACGTAAATCTCCAGATTTTGTTAATAATTCAAAGACTTTAATACCCGCCGCAACCAAAGGTGGTGGCAATGTGTTAGAAAATAAATAAGGGCGAGAACGCTGTCTAAGCAAATCTATTATTTCTTGTTTACCTGATGTGAACCCTCCAGACCCTCCGCCCAACGCCTTACCTAGTGTAGATGTAAATATGTCAATTTTATCTTGTACACCACACAATTCAGCTGAACCACGTCCAGTTGGCCCGGTAAATCCGGTTGCATGTGAATCATCAACCATAATCATGGCATCATATTTTTCAGCCAATACGGCTATTTCATCCAATTTAGCAATGGTTCCATCCATACTAAACACTCCATCCGTGACGATTAGTCGTTTATCACAATTTTGTGCTTCGATTAATAACTCTTCTAAATGATTCATGTCGTTGTTTTTGTATCGAAATCTTTTGGCTTTACACAAACGCACGCCATCAATAATTGAAGCATGATTCAATTCATCACTGATAACGGCATCATCTGCTGATAAAATGGTCTCAAACAAGCCACCATTTGCATCAAAACAAGACGAATAGAGAATGGTATCTTCTGTCCCTAAAAATTTACTAACACTGTTTTCTAGTTTTTTGTGCAAGTCTTGTGTACCACAAATAAATCGAACCGATGCCATTCCAAATCCATGGGTTTGTAAGGCCTGTGTTGCCGCTTCAATAATCTCTGAATTATCAGCCAGTCCAAGGTAATTATTGGCACAAAAATTAATCACTTTTTCACCATTTGGAAGTGTTATATGTGCCGATTGTGGGCTCGTAATTATTCTCTCATCTTTATATAAACCCGCATCCTTGATTTCTTGTAGTGTTTGTTGGTACTGTTTTTGAGTTGATTTATTCATATGTTTTAAAGCGATTTGATTAATTGTCGATATTTTAACAAAGAACAGTTGTTACAGTTAATAAATTTAAAGAATCAAACGTATAAATATATTGGGTGTAACAAAAAGAATTAGTGACACGGAGCTTCATAGAGAAGACACGAAGTTTCACGGAGGGTATTGTCGTAGGGTGGGCAAGCTCACCCTACGATCTGTCTCTTATACACATCTGACGCTGCCGACGATCTACTCTGTGTAGAT
>CAJXVJ010000232.1 GCA_913061105.1 uncultured Alcanivoracaceae bacterium
ACGAGATTTCTGCCTGTCTCGTGGGCTCGGAGATGTGTATAAGAGACAGGCTACCTATAGAGTTTTTTAAAAAAAAAGCCCTTTCTTATAATATATACGATTTATTAGAGAAATTTAGGACATGAATAGATAATTTATCTACATGGATCAAAGCTATTTTTATAGACCATATCATTCAAATCTAAATCAATGTATCGTGGATCTAAATTTAAATCAGCATAATTATGTATATTGAATTCTAATATTGTGGTGTCGACGCCACCAACTTGTGTTCCTCCACTATCAATCATTGTCACTTCTACTGTGGCAACACCGCTATTATTGACATTTATATTTAACCCCAGGGTTCCTGATTGGTGTAAGTCCATTGAATCTATAATCAAATCAGGGTCACCGTTCGTCACTGTTGATAAATACAAATCAAAAGTCTGTTTAGATTCATTTTCTGGGCCTACCAACATACTATGGATAAAGCCTGGAAACACAATGGTTGTATTTTTTCCACCAGTAACATCGGTTGCATCTATATCACAAAACACATCAAAACTCGGTGCCACATTAACGGCCAATACGGTAGATGTTGCGTTTGCTGATACATTTCCTGCTAAATCTGTTGCGACAACATTGACCACCACACCTACATCTAATCCAACTGATATTTCACAAGACCAATTACCGTTCTGATCAACATTAATGGGTGAATTTGTACATGATGCATTTGAAAAAGCTAAAGTAGCAAATGGTTCTGCTGTGCCTGTTATTTCCAGATACGTTGTGGCTATTGGGTTAATTATAGGGGTATCAATGGTTAAATCTATTTCTATTGGTCCAAATAAACCAAAAGCACTTGGGCCATTTCCAACTTCATCTTCACAATTAAAAGTCAACTCATAAATTCCCTCACTCCAATTTGGGTCAACAATAACAAACCCTCCATTATTATCTAAACTAACCCCAACTCCATACCATTGAGTAAAACCGTCGACTGGCAGCGATGTTACAACCACTGTTCCATTGGCAGCATCACTGCCACAAGATCCGATAATATCATCATTAGTATCATTGGTTAAAGATACTGGTGCAGATAATGACCCTGGCCCAGTCGGTGCAAGATTATCAATTACCAAGCCTGTAGTAGCAGCTGAATTAATATTACCAGCTAAGTCTATGATATTGACCGTATCATTTGACACAGAGATTTGACCAACACCTGTGTTCACAACTCCAGAGCATGCCACTGAACCTGTGGCGCCGGTTGGTGATGGACAGCTCATGTTATCGATCGTTAATACAGTACCCACTTCGACAGCATCACATGTAGTGATTACCGCAGTACCATTATTGGCAAGATTAGGCGTGGTTGAGCAGCCAGGTGTCACTGGTGCAATATTATCAATTGTAATTGCTAAAGATGCCGAATGCCCTGATGGAGAATCCAATAATGGCTGTTCAGTATAAGTTATATTTTGTAAACCAACAGCCATAGAACTGCCAATAGCAACAGATTCATTGCCTACTCCAACACAAACATGTGTTTCTAAAAGAGTATTTATATTGGGTTTATTACTGTACAACCTTAATGTATTTCCAATTACTGAACACTGAACAATAAATTCGGGTGTAGTATCATTGGTAATGTTATCTGTTTGAGAAACACCAGAATCAGTCGCAGTAGTCAAATCTGGTACAAATGAAGGCGCACATAAACCACCATCAGCAATATTCCACGTATGATCAGCAATTATTTTTGCCCTAGCTCCTTGTGCATTTGCACTACAATACTGACTAAAACCACCATGAAAACTCACATTATCTAGCAAAGATTGATTATTAAAACCAATCAACATGGCATCATAATCTACAGTTGGAATTGTCACACCCCTTAGAAAAGATGCCATGGTATCTACCATAGAAATATCCCATGAACTTGTATCAGGATTTGCAGAACTGGCATTAAAAAACATACCTGACATGTTATCTACACTTTCTACATTCCAACTGCTGGTATCAGGGTTAGCCATTGTGGCATCTGAAAACATTGCCTGTAGATTGGTTACCATTCCTGTATTCCATCCACTTGTATCAGGATCTGCTATTCTTTGATATGCAAACATTTCCTGCATTGATGTAACATTTGTCGTGACCCAATTACTGGTATTTGGATTAGCGACTTCATTGCCTATTGGAAAACAGGCATAAGCAGAAAACATAAAACTCATATCAGAAACGTTTGTTGTATCCCAATTACTGGTATCTGGATTTGCTATACACGCACCATAAAACATCCCTGATAAATTCATTGATGGAACTGAAGTAAGGTTTGGACTATCTGTTGCGGGAGTCTGCATATTCATGGTGCGCCAAAAGGCTCTCCGCATACTAGTCCAATGACCCGTCCCCCATTGATCTAACGAAACCACCTTTAAATTATCATTTGTACCATTGGCAAAATAAATCCGAGGAAATCCCAATCCAGTCAATAGATTATGTTTAATTCTAATAGTATAGGTGCCAGCGACAGCATAATTACAGGTATAGTTACCAGTGAGATTTATGGCTTCATTTAAACCATCATTATTACAATCAACATGATATTGATATCCACTACCAGTTGTAGGAATAGTAAATTGTGTATCTGTTGACACACCTTCATTGTCAGTTTTAACTTGAATAACAAAATCATCTGATAGTGCAGCAATAAGTGATTGAGAAAAAATCAAAGCAATGAGAAAGGTGACAATTTTTGTCATTGAATATTTTAAAAACATACGAAATCCATTGGGTCAAATAATAATGGGACAATTGTACCATTTTTGGTTTAAAACATTGCATTTCATATATTTTTAACAAAAAAAAGCCTGATTAAACACATTAATCAGGCTTTTTACAATTAAAGCGTACTTTAATTAATATCTTACTCTAATACATTATTACAAAAGGCCATTTGGCATTTTTGCTAATAATGGTGCAATAACCAAACTAACAATGGCCATTACGTTAATTAAGATATTCATCGCAGGACCAGAAGTATCTTTGAATGGATCACCAACAGTATCACCCACAACAACGGCAGCATGAGTATCTGTGCCTTTCCCACCAAAGTTGCCTTTTTCAACATACTTTTTAGCGTTATCCCAAGCACCACCTGCATTAGCCATCATCAATGCCATCAATACACAAGTAATCAAAGCACCACCTAACATACCACCAAGTGCTGCTGCACCCAGTACAAAACCAATCACAATTGGAGATAAAATGGCCAAAAGACCTGGAGCTATCATGCGTTTTAATGCAGCAGTTGTGGCAATATCAACACACTTATCACTGTCTGGCTTAGCCGTACCTTCCATAAGACCTGGAATTTCTTTAAACTGTCTGCGTATTTCTTTGATTAAATCAAAGGCCGCATCACCTACTGCACGCATGGTCATGGCACTGACCAAGAATGGAAAAATACCTCCCAAGAACATGCCCATTAAGACTTTTGGATTACCTATATCTAATAAAAATCCAGGAACAGCCGCTGAAATCGTTTCAATGAAAGCCGCTATAATAGCCAAGGCCGCAAGACCTGCAGCACCAATGGCAAAACCTTTACCAATAGCTGCTGTGGTATTACCGACTTCATCTAGACCATCTGTAATTTCACGTGTTTCAGCACCTAGGCCTGCCATTTCAGCTATACCACCTGCATTATCAGCAACTGGACCATAAGCATCAATTGCCATGGTAATGCCCACTGTAGCCAACATACCAACTGCAGCAATACCAACACCATAGATACCAGCCCCTTCAGGTAGCACCATAGATGTAAATAAGATAATACCTGCCAAAGTCATTACTGGGATCACAACAGATTCCATGCCTAATGCCAATCCTGAGATCATCACAGTAGCAGGGCCAGTTTCTCCACTTTTAGCTAATTTACGAACAGGTTTACCACCCGTGTAATGTTCAGTCACTAGACCAATGACTATTCCACCTACAGCACCGGCAACCACACTCCACCAGACGTTTATTGAAATTTGTAATTTATTCATAAGCACATAAGCGGCCATAATAAATAACAGAGCAGCCCCAATCGTGCCCATTCTCAAGGCAGCATCGGCTGCTTTATTTGAAAACATTTTAACAATAAAAATACCCAAAATTGAGCAAATCAATCCTACAGATGCTAATGCCAATGGTAAAAACATTAAATCACTTTTTGAGCCAGTACCACTCAAAGTAGCAACTGTCGCAACAGTCATAGCT
This sequence comes from uncultured Alcanivoracaceae bacterium, assembly GCA_913061105.1. GTDB lineage: Bacteria > Pseudomonadota > Gammaproteobacteria > Xanthomonadales > Marinicellaceae > NORP309. The sequence continues at coordinate 4,255 of CAJXVJ010000232.1, forward strand.
GATGCTATGGCAATACAAGCAATCATAGATCCACAGTATGATTCAAAAATATCTGAACCCATACCAGCCACATCACCTACATTGTCACCGACATTATCAGCAATGACACCAGGGTTACGCGGATCATCTTCAGGAATACCAGCTTCAATTTTGCCTACTAAATCTGCTCCAACATCAGCGGACTTGGTAAAAATACCACCACCAACACGAGAGAATAAAGCCACTGTAGATGCACCCATTCCAAATCCATGAATCGCATGCACATGAGTCGGATCACTACCGAATACATAATAAAGAGCACCTAGGCCTAAAAGTCCCATTGATGCAACAGTTAATCCCATAATAGAACCACCGTAAAAAGCAACAGACAATGCTGCTGCAGAGCCTTTTTCATTGGCTGCAACTGTTGTTCTTACATTGGCTTTAGTAGCTGAGAACATACCAAAATAACCAGCAACCCCTGAACAAAACGCCCCAACCAAAAAGGCAACTGGTGTGTGCCATGACCCAAATCCAGCATATAATCCAACAAACAATAAGGCCACAAAACTAATTAAAATTGTGTATTCGCGCTTCATGAAGACCATTGCGCCATTGTGAATATCATCGGCAATTTCTTTCACTTTACCGCTACCAGATGACATTTTTGATAACATTGCAAAAATCAATATTGCAATTAACAACCCTGCCCCTCCAAGAATTAAGGGTATCAACTCTAAACTCATATACAACTCCTCTTTTTAATTTTTATGATAAATTATGAATCAACAAAGAACATATGACTCAATTTTCCGCAAAGTATTGTATGCTTTTAGGCGTTTAAATTCAATGAATTTTATCTGCTACTCATTCACAATCCAGCTAGTGCGTTTTAGTCAACATTAGATAGGCACAAAAATTTGTTAAGATATTTCGGTTATTGAGGATCTAATAGTCAGATTATTAGCACAGTGATAATAAGTCTCTTACTGTTCAAAGACATCATTTAGTAAATTGTCACATGATGATACTTCTGTGGTTTCAATACCACGACCAGAAAGCCAACAATCCTTGAATATTGAGCAATAACACACTTTAATTTTAATGTTATCAGTCGCTTTTTGTAACTTAGTAATCACATCTTTGTCTTTAACATCAGACATCTTGCGGGTTTCCTGTACTGCAATAACGGCTTTGTTAGTCGTTGAATAAATGGATTTAATATTAATATCTTCATTAATCATGGCCCTATAAGCACTTGTCCAGCCTTTCATGGGTTTGTTATCAACCAAAACATCCATGCTTTGAATCAATGCAGGCCCAACGCCTTTATTGACGATTTGAAAACTGAAATTTTTGCCTTGGCTACTGTGGCGTGTGATTTCAAGATATGGCCAAACTGAGGCTGCTCTTTGATCACTGGCGACTTTGGCTTGGTAGGCTCCAATTATAAGGGCAACAACTCCTATAAATACTGCTGAGAGTGCAGTAATCATTTCGGCGTCCTTCCACCATTTTCTTGATTTCTGATTCATGTTAATTGCTTTTTTTTAAATTTTTCGACAAATACTGACTTATGGCTTATCGTACAATATTTTTTAACCTGATTGATATTTAAATGATAGGAATGGCAAAATTATTTATATGTTTAATTTAATTTTGTGTTTAGAGTGCTTTATATTTGCATTTAAACGGTTTTTAAAAATTAC
>CAJXVJ010000233.1 GCA_913061105.1 uncultured Alcanivoracaceae bacterium
TTTTCCTTCACCGCATTTCTTTTCGGCTTTTTTGTCGTCGCCACATTTTCCTTCGCCACATTTTTTCTCGGCTTTTTTGTCGCCTTTAAGAACCTGTGCAGAGCTATCTACATCACTTTGTGCAAATGGACTGGTAGAGCTTTGAGCCATAGTAGCAAAGCCAAAAATAGCGAACATCATTGCAGCAAATGTTATAAAAGATATCTTAGATTTTGTTTGATTAATCATGAGTGTTTCCTCTTAGTTTTAATTAAATTTAATATTATTAGCATAATATTAGGTACATATTGACATATAGTTTGCTAAAAATCTTCACAATATTATTAAATTCTTAAAAAAACCAATATTAAGCTAACTTAAACAAAAGACCTTAATAACCCATATTTATTACAATAATCGCATCAAACAAGCTAAATTATATTAAAATAAGCAATATGTTCAATCTCAATTTAATCAAATAATATTTGTATGACAGCAATTAATCAAGCACTGGCTCTATTAGGAAACAGTGACAAATTACCCAAAGGACTCATATCTGAAGTGATGAATCAAATCATGGATGGTAATGCAACACCTGCACAAATTGGCGCTCTTTTAATGGCATCTAGAATAAAAGGAGACAGTGTTCAAACCATTACTGAAGCAGCACAAGTCATGCGAAACAGGTCGATAAAAGTAAAAACATCTGGTCAGTATGTGGTCGATACCTGTGGCACAGGTGGTGATGGTGTTGGATTATTTAACGTATCAACAGGAGCCGCCATAGTGGCTGCAGCTGCTGGGTGCTGTGTTGCAAAACATGGCAACCGTTCAGTATCGAGTACAACAGGTTCAGCGGATGTTTTAGAAACGGCAGGTGTTGATTTGTCCTTGTCAGCCAAACAAGTAGAACAGTGTATTGATGAATGTAATATTGGTTTTTTATTTGCACCAGCCCATCATGCTGCAACCAGGTATGCTGTAGCGCCAAGAAAAGAATTGGGCTTACGTACATTTTTTAATTTACTTGGTCCTTTAACAAACCCTGCCGATACTCCAAACCAAGTCATGGGTGTTTTTGCGAAAGGATGGATGAAAAAAACCGCAAAAGTATTGAAAAAATTAGGTTCTAGGCATGTTATGGTTGTGCACTCAAAAGATGGGATGGATGAAATTTCATTGTCTGCACCAACTTATGTGGTTGAATTAAAAGAGGGGAAAATAAGCAAATATAAAATCAAACCCGAAGATTTTGGCATCGCCACACAAAATGTAGAGTCATTGGTTGTCAACAATTCGCAACAAAGTTTAGCATTAATCAATCAAGCATTTGAATCTGGTCAAGGTGCTGCAGCTGATATATTGGCACTTAATGCAGGAGCAGCTATTTATGTTTCGGGTAAAGTAAACAATTTACAACAAGGTATAGATGTGGCCCGAGAGATTTTAAGCTCTGGTGCTGCCAAAGCTAAATTTAATCAACTTATTACATTCACCAAAGGGTTTTCTTAATGTCAAATATCTTAAATAAAATTCTAGAAACTAAAAAACAAGAAGTTGATGAAGGCCGCAAACTAAAAAACATCACACAACTTCAAAAGGAGATCGAAGGACTGCCAAAATGTAGAGGCTTTTATCAAGCCATAAAAGCCAAATCAGAGTCAGATAGCCCAGCTGTCATTGCTGAAATCAAAAAGGCATCTCCTTCTAAGGGAGTCATCAGTGAAAATTTTAATCCCAAAACAGCAGCCATGTCATATGAAAAAGCTGGAGCATCTTGTTTGTCCGTATTAACTGACGAAGAATACTTTCAAGGACACAATGATTACTTAATGCAAGTGAAAGAATCTGTAAAAATACCAGTGCTGAGAAAGGACTTTATTATTGATGAATGGCACGTTTATCAATCACGTGCGTTAGGTGCGGATTGCATCTTATTAATAGTTGCGGCATTGGCTGATCCAAAATTATATGAGTTAACGGTTTTAGCTCAAGAGCTGGGCATGGATGTATTGATGGAAGTTCATGACCATGATGAATTACAAAGGGCATTAAATACCCCAGCTAAATTGATTGGCATTAATAACCGAAACTTAAAAACCTTTGTGACTTCACTTGAAACATCTGTTGATATTGCAAAAGAAATTCCCAATGATCGAATTGTCATTAGTGAGAGTGGTATCCACTGTTCGCAAGACATCAATATGTTAAAAAGCAATGGTATCAATACTTTTTTGATTGGCGAAGCGTTTATGCGCCGCAGTGATCCTGGTGCAGAATTAACAAGGATGATGTCTTGAAACAAAGGATAGACACATTTAAACGATTCGTCAAAGAAGTTGCTCATCAATTTGTTGTGAATGAGACATCGCTATCTGCTTCATCATTGGCCTATACCTCTATGTTGTCACTGGTGCCTTTTATGGCAGTAATGATCACAGTGTTTTCAGTTTTTCCCATGTTTGAAGATGTCAGTGGTCAAATTCAAGATTTTATTTTTTCAAATTTTGTTCCCACCTCTGGCGAAGTGATTCAAGAACACATTCAAGGTTTTGTCGACAAGTCTCGAAATTTAAATGTGACCATGCCTATATTTGTATTTGTGACATCTATTATGATGATGTACACCATGGAAAAAGCATTGAATCGGATTTGGGATACGAAGCCATCTGGAAACATATTAAAAAAAGTGATTATGTATTGGACTGTTTTAACCATGGGGCCATTAATGGTTTTAGGCGGCATTGCGCTGACTTCATTAATGTTTGCCAACCCTGGATTAGCGGGCATAAAAGTCTTTATGTTAAAGTTTTTACCGATTATTTCATCAACCATTGGCTTTTTCCTCATCTATCTCATCGTACCCAATAGAAAAGTGAATTGGAAATCAGCCATTGTTGGTGCGTTGGTTGCAGCCATATTATTTGAATTTGCTAAGAGAGGGTTTGCTTGGTATGTGACAACTTTTCCGAGCATGACCAAAATTTATGGAGCATTGGCTACCATTCCCATATTTTTAATTTGGGTTTTTATGTCATGGAATATCATTCTATTAGGTGGAACCATTGCTGCCACTCTTGAAACATCGCGGTGGCGGGGACATGTGCAGGCTTATTCAGGTGACCAACGTTTTCTTGTGGTTTTTGATATTCTGTATAGATTATACAACGCAAGTAAAAAGGGCAGAACCATTCCTCTGAATGAAATTTTTAATTGTTTAGATTGTGTTCCAGATAATGTCATCAATAAACAACTGGATTGGTTGGTGGAAAACAACTTAGCCCAAGTCAATCAAGATGGTGATTTTGTATTGCTAAGAGACCTTGATAGCATTAGTATAGGCAAGCTTTATGCGTTGGGTGGCTTTAGCTTACCAACCACTAAGGCAAAAAACTTTGAGTTTTTTGAACCATTTATCGAAACCATTTGGTCTAAGATAGAACCAGACATGAAAGTCTCTGTGAAAAACATCTTCAAACAATTAGAGAAAGAAAATGAAAGTTAGTGTATTGATACTATTAATGCTATTGGTTAGTGCTTGCAGTGATGATAAATCACAAGTGGAAACCGATACTGAATTGACGCCAAAAGTCGAAAAACAAACGGTTCAAACTGAAGAATCTCCTGTACCGGATCAATCAAGCGGTGATAAGGAAAATCAACCGATGGATTTTACTTATAAAGACCTCAATGATAAGGATGTAAACTTGTCAGATTATAGGGGCAAATGGGTGGTGGTTAATTTTTGGGCAACTTGGTGTCCTCCTTGTCGTAAGGAAATCCCAGATTTTGTGAGATTTAAATCATTGTATTCTGATAATGTAGAAATATTAGGCATAGATAATGAAGATGCGGACATTGAAATCATCCGTGCTTTTGCCGAGGATTATTCGGTAAATTATCCAATCTTATTGGCAGATGTTTATAACCCAACTGAGTTTGACAGAGAAAATACCATGGGCTTACCCACTACCGTTATTTTTAATCCCGATGGAGTGGAAGTTAGCAAAAGAGTAGGCCCTATGCATTTTGATGATTTGGTTAAAGTAATAGGCGTTGATCCGAGCACATCAACAAATATTGAAGTGGTTACTGAATAGTCTCTCAATAATCACAAACCGAGTGGTGGTAATTTGGCGACAAATTGACACCACTCGTAAAAACACTCACATTTTTGAGGAGAAAGTTAAAGGACATTCTAACTTTTTCTTTTTTCTATCATTTCCTAATTAAATCAATATTATACTCAAGCGATTTCAATAGAGGGCATAGACACCACTTGAATTGAAACGTGCAAAATTTTAAGGAAATTAATGTTAGTACAGGTGATGAATCTGTCTAACATGACTATATGATATAGAACTTTGTAAGCAGTGAAATTGACTTATGTCAACCCCGATTCAGGCTTTATAATTTTTCAACACGAATCACATTAGTTGTGCCAGACATGCCAAAAGGAACACCAGCTGTTATAACATATCTGTCGTTAATTTCAGCTGCATTACAACTGCGAATAGTGGCTTTTGAAATCGATACCATATCACTGGTATTGTTGGCATCTGGTGACAATACAGGATGAATGCCCCAACTCATGGCCAATTGTTGGCAGGAACGAATATTCGGTGATATGGCAATCACGATGGTTTGGATTCTATTGCGTGCAACACGTAGAGCAGTTGCACCTGAGCTACTGAAACAAACCATAACCTTTGCATTAATAGTTGAAGCAATATCGCAAGCACCTGATGACACAGCATCTGGTGTGTTTTCTTCTGTGTGCATTTGTCTTTCAATCATACGGGTGATGTATTCATCGTCTTTTTCAACAGAATTGGCAATGGTTCGCATGGTGGTTACTGCTTCTACAGGATATTTCCCAACCGCGGTTTCAGCCGATAACATAATGGCATCAGTGCCATCAAAAATGGCATTGGCAACATCACTGGCTTCAGCACGTGTAGGCACAGGGCTGTCTGTCATGGTTTCAAGCATTTGAGTGGCAGTGACTACTGGTTTACCAGCTTGGCGTGATTTTCTGATTAATTTCTTCTGTAACATGGGCACTTCTTGTGCTGAAAGTTCTACACCCAAATCACCACGGGCAACCATAATGCCATCGGCGGTTGCTAAAATTTCATCAAAGTTTTTAATTGCACCTGGTTTTTCAATCTTGGCCATTAATTTTGCATCAGAATTGTGCAGTTTTAAATAATGTTTTGCCAATAATAAATCTTCGTGTTTTCTTACAAAGCTCAATGCCACCCAATCTACACCAAGAGAGGCACCAAACTTTAAGTCATCAATGTCTTTTTGGGTCATGGCAGCAACTGACAAATCAGCTGATGGAATATTAATGCCTTTATTGTTGCTTAAGTTGCCACCAACCAAAACTTTTGTGTTGATTTGTTTGCCATCAATTCCGGTGACAACTACTTTTAATTTGCCATCATCAAACAATAACTCATCACCAATAGTTATGTCTTTGTACAGATCTTTATAACTAACAGAACAGATTTGTTGATTGCCAGTTTGTTCAGTGTCTTCACATGTTAAGGCAAAAGGTTTGCCATTAACTAATTCGACAGAGCCTTTTTCAAATTTCCCTACTCTAATCTTTGGCCCTTGCAAATCTAATAAAATACCAATAATTCGGTCCAATTCTTTTGCTGAATTACGGATGTTGTCATAGCTATTCTTATGGTCAGCATGCGTACCATGTGAGAAATTGAGGCGAAACACATTGACGCCACATTCTATGAGTTGTTTGATTTTTTCAGGAGAGTTACTTGCTGGACCCAATGTCGCTACAATCTTTGTTTTATTATTTTTCACTTAATATTTTTCAGTCTTTTATGCTGTCTCTTATACACATCTCCGAGCCCACGAGA
>CAJXVJ010000234.1 GCA_913061105.1 uncultured Alcanivoracaceae bacterium
ATCTACACAGAGTAGATCGTCGGCAGCGTCAGATGTGTATAAGAGACAGACACTGTACCGTGTCCAACAAGAATCATTAAATATTATGGCTGTGCAAGATTCAGGTGTTTCTCAATTTATATGGGATTTCAAAAATAAAAACGACCTCATTGAATCTGATATTGAAATTTGGAAAAAATCTGATAACGGACTTACCTTGGTTTCCAATGATTTTGACAAAACCTACCTATCACTGAATTTCTTTGGATCAACAGTAAACAGTCTTCATCACAATCAAATTGTTCTTGATTCTGTCACTGAAATGCAGGGGTTCATGACAATTGAATTTAAAACAGATATAGATGGTGAGTTTTATTATTATTCGCCAAGAATTAAGCTTTCTGGCACGCATCAAGAGATCAATCTTCAAATGACATGGAGAGGCCAAAATACCGATGATTCTCAAATAATCAAAGCTCCATGGGGAACATCAAAGCAAAAAGTCAGCAGTTTGGTTTTGTATTTTGAAAATTTACATCAAGACTTTAGTATCAAGAGCATTCAATTACCACTTGTTGAGCAAGAATATGTAACCAATGAATATGTTGTTAATTGTAATGGCCAATTAATCAACGAACAAAAGGTTAACCCTATAAACAAGAGTCGATTTGTTTTGGATGAATTCTGTTTTTTCCCTTCAACATATATGTGGTTAAAACAGGAGATACAACAAACTTATCCGGGCAGTGTTTTACAGGTGAAAAGCCTCATTCCAATGGCCTCACAAAAACCCCAATTGGGTTATCAAAATTATACACATTTAACTTTTATAAACAGTTTAATGTATGGGATTTTGGCTTTGATATTGGCATTGATTTACAAAATGACCCAATCATTTAGGGTCAATGTTATAGCAGATGAATCATGGCATAAATGGTTGGTTAGAAAAATATCGTTGAAGGAGCAATTGCCTCATAACTTTATGGTTTCTTATGCGGTCATTCTAGGTCCTACGATTTGCTTATTGCTGTTGCTGACATATTTCAAACAACCCAATTTGGATATATTTAAAGATTTACCCATGTATTTCTTATGGGCAATGGTTCAGCAATATATCTTGGGATATATTATTGCCCAAAGAGTATTTTATAATCACATTCAGCATAAATTTATTGCCAGTTTGTTTGCAGGATTGGTTTTTGCACTTATGCATATTCCATCAACAACATTGATGATTGCTACATTTATTGGTGGATTTTGTTGGTCATTGGCATGGCTTTGGTTTAAACGCTTTATTCCACTTGCAATTTCACACGCGGTATTGGCCTTGGTGTTTTATAACACAGTTCCTGATCAATATTTATATTCTGCAAAAGTACTTCAATGGTTTTGGAAGTAAAGGTTATTATAATTCCCCATCACTTAATCTCTGATAGATAAAATTCATGCGGGTTTTATGTGTAAGAGAGTAATTTCTTTGTGTTAATGCTTTGAGTAAATCTGTTTGCCATTGGTCTTGGTTATTTTCAAAAATAAAACACTTCGGCAGTAACTGATCCGATGCATCTCTTAAAAAAGGCACCAGAGCTTGATCTTCGCAACCCTCAATGTCACATTTTACAACATCAATTGATGTGATGCTATGTTGCCTGATGACGTCAATTAATGGCAAGCAAGCAATTGTAATCGATTTTTGATTGGCTAGGTCTTTCTGTTGGAGTGAACTGGCTCCTAAATTATTACTGTCTAAAAACAGTTGGAATTCGCCTAATTGATCACTAATACCACAGTCAAGAAGAACCACTTGGGGCTTATGTTTTTGATCTTCTGTAGTGGCCAAGAGATTGAACTGCAGACGCTCGAACACTGGAGGATTGGGCTCGATAGCTACAATGGTTCCTTTAGAATTTAACACTGTTGAGGCAATGGCTGAATATATGCCAATATTTGCACCGATATCAATAAATACACCATCATCAGGTAAAACCTGTTTCATCAATTGCAGTTCTTTGGCATCAAACCTCCACGGAATGAATACAAAATTTCTTTCTGAGACATTGTCTGTTAAATAACAACGTAACTTGGTTTTTTGAAGTACTAGATCTAATGGAGTTTTAGATTTTGAAAGGACATGCTTGCGGAGTATTTGAGCCATTTGCTTACCAAACCAATTGGCTGGTAGTTTCTGACACCAGTCAATTTTTTTTTGGATTTTTTTATTAGGACTGTATGTCCCAAATGGAGGTTGTATAGAATTGTGTTTACTCAAAATTATAACCTCACTCTAACTCGCTCCATCTCTGGTATTTTTGTTCTAGTTCTTTTGTGAGTTTTTGTTGTTTATTGGTGGTTTGTTTTATCAAATGGGCATCTTTTTGATAAAAGTCTGATTGCGCCATCTCATTATTGAAAATTTCTAATTGGGCTTCGAGCTTGTCAATTTCTTTTGGTAAGTTGTCTAATTCGAATTGTTCTTTGAATGACAGTTTGTTGCTTGTTTGACTGTTCTGGTTTTCAGGTTTACTGTTGGTCTTATTGGCTTCTGTTTTTTGTTTGATTACATCAGGTCGTTGCACCAAATAATCTTGATAGCCACCAACATATTCTTGAATTTTACCTTCGCCTTCAAAAACATAAGTTTGGGTTGCAACATTATCAATAAAATCACGGTCATGACTAATTAACAAGACTGTGCCTGGAAATTCAAACAGTTGTTCTTGTAATAAATCTAATGTTTCAATATCCAAATCATTGGTGGGTTCATCCAGAACCAATACATTGGCTGGGCGTGCAAATAAGCGTGCCAGTAATAACCGCGAACGCTCTCCACCTGATAGGACTTTGGCAGGAGCCAATATTTTATCTGGGCGAAATAAGAATTTTTGTAAATATGAAATTACATGGGTAGGCTTGCCATTGACCATGATTTCATCTGTGCCTTGATTGAGGTTATTTGCCACAGTGTCATCTAAGTTTAAATTGCCTTTTAGTTGATCAAAATAGGCAATTTCTAGACCCGTTCCATGTTTGACACTGCCGGTTTGGGTTTCTAATTCACCCAACAACATATTGACCAAAGTTGTTTTACCAACACCATTTCTTCCAATTATACCTATTTTATCACCACGGCGAATCTTCGCTGAAAAACCTTTAATGAGCACTTTATCATCATAGGCATAACCGATATTATGGGCGGTAATTACTTTTTTACCTGACTTTTCTGCTATGTTTATTTGTGCTTGGGCTGTTCCACTTTGTGTGCGTCTTTGGCTGCGTTCCTTACGCATCTTTTTAAGATCTCTTACTCGCCCCTCGTTGCGGGTTCTTCGGGCTTTAATGCCTTGACGAATCCAGACCTCTTCTTTTGCTAATTTTTTATCGAAACGGTCATTTTCTTTGTCTTCAGCATTGAGCCTTTCATCTCTGCGGACCAAATAGGTTTCATAATCACAATCATAATAATGAATCTTACCCCTGTCTAGCTCCAATATTCCTGTAGCAATATTCCTCAAAAAAGACCTATCATGGGTGATAAATACCACTGCAATTTTTAGATTTCGAACAAATTTTTCCAACCAAATTATGGTTTCTATGTCCAAGTGATTTGTCGGTTCATCTAACAATAACAAATCTGGGCTTTGAACCAGTGCACGTGCCAGAACAACACGCCTCTTAACACCACCTGATAAATCATTAAACTGTTGATCCTTGTCTAATTCTAATTGTGAAATAACTGTTTCAATATCATTGAGTAATGACCATGAATCTGAGTTGGTAATTCTTTCACCAATGGTGTCTAAATCATCTGAATCCTTTATCAAAGCGTGGTGGTAATCAATGATATCTTCGCCTTGTTGTCCCAATGCTTTTGCTACTAATGTGTAAACATCATCGTTGTTTTTATTTAAAGGAACATTTTGTTCCATCATGGCAACCTTGCTCGAACCATGTCGGCGAATTTCTCCATGTTCAAGTGGAATCTGTCCTGTTAATAGTTTCATCAAAGAGGACTTTCCTTCACCATTACGGCCAATTAAAGACAGTTTTTGTCCTTTATTTATTGTGAAATTTATTTCGTCTAATAAGGGTTCCGCACCAAAATCTAATGATACGTCAAGAAGTGATAATATTGCCATAAGGTGTTTTTATGCACGTACCGCTCGCACGCAGTTTCTGTTATTGTTTTTCGCCATATAAAGGGCTTCGTCAGCTCGACTAATGACAGAGTCAATGCCTACGTCTGCAGCTAATGATTCTGAAATTCCTAAACTTATTGTATAGTTTATGATTGTATTATCATATGAAAAAGGCCTTTTTTCGACTATTTTCCTTATTTTTTCGGCCACATTCTTGGCATTTTCTAAACTGGTACTTGGTAACAATATGGCGAATTCTTCTCCACCCCAACGGCAAACTTTATCCGCTGAACGGAATGACTTGTTCATAATAGCTGCCAAATTCTTTAACACTTCGTCCCCGATTAAGTGACCATGATTATCATTAACTGATTTAAAGAAATCTATGTCAATTATGATTAACGAAAATGGATCTGAAATTTTATTGGCTTTATTAAATTCGAATTCTAGAAAGGATGTAAATGATCGTCTGTTTAGTATTCCTGTCAACTCATCGGTATTGGCTTGCAAGCTCAGTTCATCATGACGGTTTTCATTGAATTTAACCCACTTTGTTACACCAATAGCCAATAGGCTATAACCAAAAACAAACAATAGTTTTACCGTTATTTTTACCACAGAACCCGAATAAAAAAACAATTGATTAAGGGTTAAAACAAACAAACCAAAGAACAAAAAAGCAAATCCTATAGATGTATAATAATAAAAGCTTCTTTTATTGATGCTATTTTTTTGGGTGATATAAATTAGATAGAAAGTAGTGATCAGTAATATGCCATTGGCCAATACTTCAAAAAAATCTATATTACTTCTTACTTTGTAAAATAATATATTTATAAAAATATAAATAAAGGAACTGATTACAACCAATAAAAATACATTAAAGCCTTTTTTATTGTCTTTAATTTTTTCTATATTATGCATAGTTCATATTAATTATAATCGACAACTAATTTTAACAAAATTTTAACAAAAATTTTGTCTACCAGTTCACTTTATCACGGTGTACAGGCATTGTCATACAACGACAGCCTCCACCACCACGACTTAATTCAGCCCCTTCCATTGCAACAGCTACTAATTTATTAATATCTAAAGACTTCTTATCAGTAATCACATCTTTTGCATTAATTATTTCAAATCCCGCTTTATCTAGTGCGTCAAATGTCTCTTTGTTGTGTTTATAACCAATAACATGACCAGGTGCATAAGTGAAAAAGTTAGCTCCACTGGTCCATTGTTCACGTTCTTGAGCAAAAGGTTTGTCACCGCCACAATTGATAAATTGTGCATCAACACCTAATGATAACAAGGCTTTAGGTAATCCTGAATACTCTTTGATAGATTCAATCTTGCCTTGGCTACAATGCATATGAAAAGCCTTACATTTATGCGGTCCAGTTATTAGTGGGGGATATACCATGAATTTATCTACGTCTAACATTGTAAAGATCATATCTAAATGAATAGTGGCCCTAATTTTAGGTAAATCAACAACCAAAATATCTAACTTTTCTTTGTCTTTGGACATTTCTTGTGCCAATTTATCAATGGCTTTTGCGGAAGTTCTTTCACTAAAACCAATGATTAATAAATCTTCTTTTATCACCAATATATCACCACCTTCTACAGTGATAGAGTCATTGTATTTTTGGGTTCCGTCATGATAAAAATTATTGACACCTAACACCTGTCTCTTATACACATCTGACGCTGCCGACGATCTACTCTGTGTA
>CAJXVJ010000235.1 GCA_913061105.1 uncultured Alcanivoracaceae bacterium
ACGAGATTTCTGCCTGTCTCGTGGGCTCGGAGATGTGTATAAGAGACAGGCTGGTGTGTGGCCGCAGCAAGATTGAACATTCAGAATGATACGGTGCAAGCTGCGGACATGCAACAGTTGGCTGACCACGTCAGTTGGTCGTTGCTCTTGATCTTTTTGGCGCTAGCCAATGACATAAAGGGTGGAGCTTGGTAGGAATTGTGAGAGACGGAAGACGGGAACCGGCTGAAGCTCACAATCACTAACTAGCGTGGGCGGGAAGAGATAACAGACAAGCTTGCACAGGGATGTGCAACAACCTTGTAGGCGGACACGGATAGTGAGCTTAATGGCAATTTTACATAATGTTCGTTATCTGGCGAAGCGAACAATTGCAATGAGTGGCGAGCCTAAGCGAGGGAGATGATATTGTAAATGCAGATAATGCCACATTATGTTACTTTGCGATAACTATAGCCCTTTGAAGGGTTGGGTAGACAGTGATTCAGATAACTGGATAATTAATTCTGGCTCGATAATTCAGGCTAGGTGCTTGCGAAGATATTGCCGAATGATGAACTTCCAGCACACTTCTTTGTTTAACGGCATTGGCTTGCAAGCATTTACAATATGTCGAGTAGTTGCCGCATTTTCAGCTGGTTAAAGTGTAAAGTAAGCTTGCTTTTTTTGTTATTCCACGATGCCCATTTATAGGAGGCAATTGCTCTCCTCTTCTAATGCTTGGTTTCAGATTCACTCGGTGCTTGATTCATTAATTCATTGTTCCTTTGTTTATTCTTAGCTGGATGCGTAGCGGTGTGAATATCCTTTAGTTTCTGAATACTGACTTGTGTATAAATCTGCGTAGTATCTAATTTAGCATGTCCTAACATGGCTTGAATGTATCTTATGTCAGCGCCATTCTCCAGCATCAATGTTGCCATTGTGTGTCTGAAGAGGTGACACGATCCTGTTTTATTGATGTTGGCTTGTTCGATATATTTTTTAACAATTCTGGAAAGCCAGGTTAAGCCTATTTCTTCACCGTAGGTATTCAGGAATAGTATGTTTTCACTCATGCCAATAGCCAGCTCTGGACGTACTTCATAAAGGTATTTTTCAATCCATAAAATGGCACGTTCACCAATCGGGATCATGCGATCCTTGTCCCCTTTTCCATGTCTGACCAAGATTGTTCCTCGATCGATGTCTATATCCGTTGTTTTAAGGTTGACTAACTCCATTCTTCTCATGCCTGTTGAATAAAGCACTTCCATGATTGTTCGATCTCTTATTCCTGTGATTGTGTTTATGTCTGGTTGATTCAGGATGGTTTCAGCATCTGATGCGGTGAGGATATGTTTTGGCAGTCTCTTTGTGGCTTTGGGCAAGTCCAGATCACTGGCTGGATTATACAAGATGTAATTCTGTTTGGTTAACCATTTAAACATGGCTCTGATGCCATTGAGGTAGCTAAGTTGTCCTGATACGCTTAATGGTGTTCCATCAGGTTTGCGAGTTAAGAATAAATGCCTTTGGTAACGTTCTAGAATTGGTCGAGTTATTTCTTGGGCTTTTATAAGTCCACGTTCATCACACCATTTTATGAATCTGCGGAGATAGATTTCTCTTGAATGAATGGTGTTTTTGCTCATATTAGTGACTTTGCAATGTTGAATAAACCTGAGCAGATAAAAGTATAAGCTTTCAGGTTCTGAAGTGTCGCCTATTGGCGGTAGTGGTTTTCGTTTTCCAGTTCGTGCCATGGTATTCCCCTTTATGCATGTACGACATGATTGTTGTTGGTTTTTTTACTCACCTGACGTGCATTTTTGATAGTTTTGCCGTTTATTTCTTCAAAGCCGTTGGTATTGCTGGATTTAGAGCCATTTTTCCTACCGTTACTTTGGGGGTTCTTGGGGGATACTTGAGGGGTATTTGAGGGGTTCAACTTCTGTATTTGGGGGTTCTTTTTATTGTCGTACTGTTGTTTTTCATCTTTAGAATCGATTAATTCCTTTAGCCCCAACATGAAGTTATTGCCAGCTTCTCCTTCGCCTTGATACAGCAACTCATAAACAAACGATTGACCTCGACCACCTCGATGAACCAGTAAGTACTCCATGTCTTGTAATCTACTGATATGCTTTTTCACTTGTGGATCAGTCCACTTTGAGTAATCACGAACCTTTCGGCGAGTGAATCGATAATCACCGTAATCCATGCTTTCTTTTTTACACTGTGTTTCAACCATTGTGTGAATGATCTGCAATAGATTCCTTGTTTGTGGTGGTAATTCATCCAGTGATCTACCCAACACTTCATGAGCCAGTTTGTTAGCCATAGCAATATCTGATTTCTCTACTTCGATATAACTCAAGGTTTCGCCATTATGGTTTACTATTTTTATAGTTCTCTGGTGTTGGTGCAACAATGTTATGGCATCGATTAAACCGAGGTACTTCATGTGATCACGGCGTGTACGCGTTTTATCACTGATAAAGGTTAGCTCATTAGCATATGGATTAACTATTGCTAGTGGCTGAATCAGTTGTTGTGCATTCTGGTGTAATTCAATTAATTTGTTTGTAGATTGCTTTGCCAGTAGACCATTCAAGGTTCTCATGTCTCTTTGCATGTCATGGATCGCTTGAGTTTGTTCGCGTGTTTCGTTGACTGTTAGAACTAAGCAACGGTTCATTAACTCTTCATCAATATCACTGGCCGTTGTTGTCATAAATAGCATAACTGGACCTTGCACAGAATATTCCTTGGTTTCCATGTTTCCGCTGGTTTCATCTTTACCAGTTGATGCTATGGTTATCTTTCCTTCTGATTGTAGGAGCTTAAGCGCATAGCTAGCATTGTGTGCACCTTCTTCCTCTGCGATTGCCAATATCTTGTGCTGAAGGCTGGTTTCTCCCATGTAAAAAAGTGATTGTCCAGTCATGGCCGAGTATTGGACTTTTTCAGTCTCTGGCATCATTTCGATCACGGCATCCATAAGAGTTGATTTACCCGCAGCTGATGTGGATTGAATGATTATGGCTAATGGTTTATCAAGTTTACGAGAGACACAACCAAGATATGCGGTAAGTTTATTGGTGTCTTCGCCGATGATTCCTGATGCAGTTAGATCGGCGGTGATTCTTTCCAATAAATTTGGGGATTTGAGTAATTCCATTGCAGCACTATATTGTGACTCAGTTAATGTTGGTTGTGTTTGTTCTTTGGGTTCAAGTGTGGACTTGATTTGTTGCTCCTGAAGCTCTTCCAACTTGACCAAGATTTTACCAATGTCTTTTTTTATGGTGGTTTGTTCTGTGCCTAACTCGATGCTTGCCTGTTTGATATAGGTTGATCTGGCTTTGGCGTGGTATAAATCTAATGTATCGATGTAATAGTTTTCATCTTTTGTTACATGAATGTTTAACTTTAATTGTTCGTAGCTGAGGTTTTTTGCTAGACCTCTGATTCTGTATTTACGTGAACCGAATACAATATTTACTTCATGTTCTGTTACTTCTGCTTTGGTGGAAGAACCAGCTTCAGGAACGACCGAAGCTGATGGCTCTGGGATTGTTTCTTTAGCGGCTAAAGGATTAAGATTTTTATCTTTAACCGCTTTGGATGTTTCACCAAGTTCTGTGGTTTCTGCGAAGCTGAGAGTTCGAGCGGGTTCTGCACCTTTTCCCATCCATTGCGCCTTTCTGATTACAATGCCTAAAGATTTAGTTGCTGGTGTTACACTTAATGCATATTCGTTGGCATCCATGTTTTTTGGAAACTGGATTCTGTAGGTGTCAATATTTTCCTTGTTTAACTTTACAGATAATTCCAAAGCGGCATCTTCTCCAGCTTTGTCACGATCATAAGCAATCAGAACACGTTTGATTTTGTTGGCTTTGAATGCTTTGAGAATATCTTCAGTAAATCCGCCAGTTCCGTAACTTGTGGTGACATTGGTGTAACCGTGAGCATAAAAGGTTAAGGCATCGATTAAAGACTCACATAATATAATTTCATCATTGGATTTTAAACATTCAGCATTAAACACACCAAGATGTGGACCAGGTAAATAAAGATGCTTTGGTGTGCCTTTTCTTAGGTTGTTTCTAATCTTACGGCCATAAGCTTCAACCACGTTTTTATTTTCATCGAAGACTGGCACAACTATTGAACCGTTAAAGTGTTCATGACCTGTTTTACGCAAGATACCAACTGCTTGTAATTTTTTTCTGACTTCAATGCCTTGTTTATTAGTTTTTGAGGGTAATTTATATCCCAAGGTTCGATTGGCATAACCTAGCTTAAAAGTATCGATTAACTTAGGGTTGTTTAAACCACGGGATTTTAAATACTCCAATGCTTCAGGGGTTTGTTTTAACACTTCGTGATAATAATTGATTGACTGATTTAGAATCACTTGATTATCGGCTTTAGCGGTTAAGAGTGAAACAGGCTTGTTAACTTCAACAACCATACCAGAATCATGCATCAGCGTTTCACAAGCATGACGAAAGCTGATATTTTGAGTTTTCATCACCCAATCAATCACCGTTCCTGATGATCCACAACCAAAGCAGTTAAAAAGGTTTTTAGCGGTACTAATTTTTAGACTTGGGGTTTTATCATCATGGAAAGGGCAACACATTATGTGATCCTTTCCTTCTGGCTTTATATTGTAGCCTTGAGACTGAATAAGTCTGTATAAGGATATGTCTTCTTTTAGCTGTTTTAGCTGATTATCTGTGAAACGTGCCATTTTAATTATTTACCTCAATTAATAAAAAACCTTGTCAATAGGCTAGTTTGCATTTATTATTAAACACGTATGCAGTTTTTGCAAGAACTAATTTATTTGGAGTTTATTATATGAACATTATTATTAACTGGCTTTCACCAATGAGCTTCTCTAAAAGATTGATACAAGTAAGAAAGAAACGAGGGTTAACGCAAAATGCTTTAGCCGAATTGACAGGATTAAATGTTAGTCAGATATACCGCTGGGAATCTGGAACTTCTCGACCAATTTTGGAGGGCGTAATTAAATTAGCAAAAGCCCTACATGTTAGCATAGATGAATTGGTATTTGAGGAGGATGAAAGAGCTCCTAAAGGTAACAAATTAAAGCTTATGTTTGAAGCAGTGGAGCAACTAAAGAAAAAAGATCAAGAAACCATACAAGAATTATTGCAAGGAATGATTTCCAGATATGAATCCAATAGGTTTTCTGATGCAGAGATACAATAAAAAAGCCGCTAAAACTTAGCGGCTAAAAGTTGGGAATTTATTCAATTTTTATGAAAAGATAAATTTAATTGCTTTTAATATCAATAACTTATTTTTAAAGTGCCTGTCCCATATATATTCTGTTCAAGGCGAGTTTTATAATGATGAGATACAGCGTATTATAATTGATCTTTGAATAGAAAATTCGCAACAACTAAGCCACTTAAGCACAACTAAAAAATGTCTATTAAATCGTTGATAGACACTTTAAGCTGATATTGTCTATTTAACGATTTAATAGACAGTAAAATTGGGGTGTTATTAGCTGTCTAGTAAGTTATGAATTAGTAGACTCTATGTTCTCAATTATCATTAATCAAGAAAGCCGCTAGAGTTTAGCGGCTTTCTTGTAAGAGAATTAAATTTAATGGATTAACAAGTCACTTAATAAATCAATCATATTTTAGGACAAGGTATTTCTATGAAATTCAGAAATACAAGCTTCTTTATAATCCCACTTTCCATCAGATCTGTCTCTTATACACATCTCCGAGCCCACGAGACA
>CAJXVJ010000236.1 GCA_913061105.1 uncultured Alcanivoracaceae bacterium
CTACACAGAGTAGATCGTCGGCAGCGTCAGATGTGTATAAGAGACAGGTTTATCTGATTAATCGACCAATATCATTGTCATCTTTGTGCTTAAGCTTAATCGCAGCAGCGGCAACCATTGTGTTGTTTCAATTTGTTGTAGTAGATTTGTTAATTACTTTAACAATGGACTCAACTACCCATTTTGTTATTGAAAAACGTCATTATTTTCAGGCATTTTATGTGTTCTTTATCTCAATGGCTTTTTATCTAACAGGCGTCTATATACAGTTGTGCCATAGCAAAGGGGCATTTTTGGTGATCATATTACCAATATTTGGTGTTGTCTCATTGTTGTTAGAAGGTCCTGCGATAATAATAAGCATGGTTGCAGCAGTGTGGTTGTTATTGTTAGTTTTAAGTGTATTTAAAGCCAATATCAATAATAACCAGAACCATATTTTTGGGAAAATATTTGCTATCGTTCCTTATCAATTAGGTTTGTTTATAATATTGACTCTATTGCTATCATTTTTAATGCAACTAAGATACATGTTAATTGATGGTGCAGGAATAGATATATCTTGGAATGAATATTTTGCTAATGATGTACATAAACACATCGAATATTTAGATGGAAACGCACAATTGGCTTTAAACTTACTTGAAGCTGATCCATCCATTCAAAACCAGTATTTAACTCAATTGAAAAATGTAAAAACAGTCTCGATCTATCCGGAAATAAAGTCACATTACACTCAATCATTAATGCCGTATCAACAGAAGATTTATCAAATGAATATCACCGATAAAGTCAATGATGAAGAGTGGGTTTTTAGCTTGGATAAAATGTTGTTTATTAATCAAAAACAATCACAAAATGGTGTCAAGTTGCTCGGCATAAGCAATGAAAGTGGTCAGATGCAAGCCTTTGAATCAGTGCCTACACTGCGCAATAACTTTGGTCGCAGACAGATAATTACAAAGCACAATATCTACATTTATGATACGGATTTTCAAAAATTAAATTTACGGGTTTCGATTCCAAAGGATGAGACTTTAATAACCGGATTACATGCAATTGGATCAACTTTAGGATTAATTACCACTAAAAGCGTTTATCTTTATGATGCCAATAAAATGCAAAACTCATCAGGATTACTGGTTCCAGAAACGGTAGTCAATATACCAGGTGCCCATGAAAATCTAAGCCAAGTTGAAATAGCAGAAATGATGGACAGTACTCTGGTCAGTTTTTTGTTTGGTAAAACCCGTTCAACAGGACATTTTTCAGCAAAACAAGTGGCCATAGAGCTTAAAGCAGATTCAAATAGTATAAAAACACTGGCAGTTCGCCCTCTAAAACAAGGTTTTACTGAAATCTACTACAAAATGGATTGGGTTGTTTCACCTGTAATACAGTGGTCCTATCAAAACGCAATTAAGCCCATGCTTAAATCAAACCCAGTTAATCCACGCAGTCCAAAAATACCAATAAATTTAAGTAATACAATACTGTCGCTCACAATAATTGTGGCGATTATATCTGTTTTTCTCACTTTTTGGTTTTCTAAGAACAGGACGAAAACAGCCGCACAGCGTTGGTCTTGGGTTGGATTGAGTATTCTAACCAGTATTATTGGTTTTCTTACATTCATGTTGCTCAGTGACAAAAATATTAAAATCAACCCAACAAAAATTAAGGAAAAATCATGAAAAAGAACTATTGCAATAATGTTTTTAAATGCGCTTTATTATTTTTTTCAATTCAATTAGCTGCTCAAAACAGTATAATTGAAACAGATTTGGCAGATGAAATAACTACTCATCAATCCATGCCGTTGCCACAACCCTTTAGCATCCAACAGGCAATCTCAAAATCTAAAATTAGTCTTGTACAATTATCACCTGACAGCAAACATTTATTTTATATAGCCAATGAAACCAAGGGCGTTTCTTTGCATCTGTATGCTGTTGAGACAGGAACCAGTAAAAAATTGTTTCAATCAAAAATATTAAAAGGGGCTAATTGGTCAATTGATGGAAAAATTTTATTTTTACAAGGTGCTGATTACCTGGCTTATATCAATCCGTTTGATGATAAGGCAAAAGCACAAATATTTTACCGATTTAATCATAAAAATGAAGAGACATTCTTTGGATTGGATAGCAGTCAATCACAACAAATTTTGATTAGGAGAAAGGTCAATAGCAAAGTTGACAATAAACCCCATCAATTGGTGCGTTTAAACAAGAAGGGAGAAGAAACCATTCTTTATGCCGATAAAGTTAAAATTTATGATTTCCTAATTGATGACTCAGGACATTTATCATTTATTCGCCAACCCGGTAAACATAAGCATATTATTTATCAACTCAATGGCAAACAAAAAAAGCCAGTATACAGCTGTATTGTTATTGATAAATGTAGAATGGTTAAATTTGATGAGGAAACTCACGAGCTCTACATATCAGGTATAGCTGAATATAAATTCAGAAGTTACTACAGTGTAAACATTAAGACAATGTCGACCAATTTGATACATCAAGATCCTAAAGGATTATCAGATTTATCGTCGCTTAAGATTGATGAAGCAACTGGTAAAGTACTTCAACTGTATTATTTGTCGGATCAAATCTACCATTATGCTTTGGATGAAAATTTGAATAATCATTATCAGTGGTTAGAATCAAATTTAGTCGGAAACCTTTATATCAGTTCTAATATTTCAGGTAATAACTGGCTGGTCAAACAAACCCATGCAAAATTACACCACCATAAATATTTCATTTACAATTTGAATACGAAAACACTTAATCCCATATTGCAAGACAGTAGATTTGCAGGAAAACCACTCTCATCAGAACAGTTGGTTGCCAATATACCTATCACTTATCAAGCATCAGATGGCATGATGTTATATGGTTACCTCATGTTGCCTGCAGGCAGAAAACTTTCTGATGTGCCGTTGTTAACTCATGTTCATGGTGGCCCATTTAATCGTGTTATAGGAGGTTATAACCCCATACAATATCTTGTAAATCAGGGATATGCCATTTTTCAACCGAATTTTAGGGCCTCAACAGGCTATGGTTTAGATTACATGCTAGCTGGCAAAGAACAATACAGCACGAGAGTTCAACAGGATATTATTGATGGTATTGATTTTATTCTTGAACAAGGCATTGGTAACAAGTCCAATATGGGGGTGTTCGGCCATTCATTTGGTGGCTATTCTGTGCTGTCTTTATTGTCACAATATCCTGAAGTTTTTCAAGCAGGTATTGCAACTGCTCCAGGCACAAATCTGTTAAAGCTGCTAAAGACTATGGATGATAAGCGCATCAATGAATACGATGGATTATCATTAAAATTGGCCTTAAAAGTCTTGTTTGCTGATTTAAACGATAAAGACACCATTAAAAAAATGGAAAAAACTTCTCCAGTGGCAACATGGGCTGGTATCACTAAACCCTTATTAATGTGGGGTGGTCGATTAGATAAAAGAATCCCCATAACCCATCTAAGAGATTTTGCACTCAAGTTAAAACAAGCCGGCAAATCTATTGAGTTTTTTGAAGACAAAAAAGTAGGGCATAATCCATCAAGAAATGATGTAAAAACAAGAGAAGCGATGCTTTATATGATGGCTGAATTTTTTAATAGGCACATGAAAAATACCACTACAGAATCCAATGGTGACATTGATACTTATATGAACAGATACCGCGTTTATTAACTGCTAGTGTTCATGCGAGATGACGTAAAAAAATGTGAAAACCATGTAATAATGGGCCGCTTTTATTCTTAAATAGTCTGTGATAGAATTAAATGACACTAACACGGAGCTAAGATGACCAGTTTAATCTAATACATATAAACCAATACCTGTTTGGGAGTTGGTTGTAAATTAAGATGTGTTGATTTAACAAGCAAGGAGAATAAACATGGGAGCATTTAACAAAATTAATTTTATCAGGGAAGAAATAAAAAATATTCCTGGTATAGAAAACAAGCCTAAAGATGGAGTTGCCAGTTTTACATCAAGAATTGCTTATGCCGTTTCTCTGGGATTTAAGGAAAAAGAAATCTTTTTATTTGGGTTGTTACAATGGGTATCAATAGGGTTTGGCTATTTGTTATGGGTTCAAATGCTCGATTGGATTCCTGAGAGCGTCTGGAGGAGTGCCGCCAATTCTGATGAAGGTTCAATAGCTGACTGGATTCTCTTGGCATGGTCATTTGTTTGTGTCGGCTTGACAGCATTTCCAGTCGGAATTTTAACCGGTTGTATGGGGGCAACACATTTCTTACACAAACAAGGAAGAGAATCTACAATAGCGACATGTTTCAAGCTTGTTCTGCCACAAAGTTGGTCATTGTGGAGTTTTCATTGGATAGATGGCTGGATAACAGTTAATCAAATATTAGACCGCCTGCCAAAAAAAGGTGGCCGAAAAAATCCAGTGTTAAGTGAGGCGTTATATTATGCTTGGAAATTGGGAGTGTCAGGCGTCCTACCCAGTATCGTAACTGGCAATAATCTATTTACCTCTGGTAAAAATTCCGTCATTTTTGTTAAAGATAATTTGGTTGAGGTCGCCAAATTAAGGGCTGGCTATTCTGCATTGTGTTGGATTGTCGGAATTGGCACCTATGTGGGAACCATCTTTTTATTTATGGCTGTTGATATAGTTCCAAAAAATGATGAAGTCTATCAACATATTTACACCATTTATTTCTGGGCAGCAGTGCCAATTCTTATTGCCGTTGGGGTTATTTCGTTAATTCTCCGGCCAATTTTTGTTTTGGCACTTTGCGACCTTTACTCAGATCATATGGATGAAAAAGGGTTTCCAGTTGAACTACCTGAAAATCCATCCAAAAGCATCAGTGCACTTGTTGCATTTGGGTGCCTGTGCTTTATTGTGGCAGTGGTGTACATATACCGTATTGAGCTAGGCATAATTGATAAATTATCCACGCCTTATGGACTTAGCAATTAGTAATTAACAATTAAAGATTAAAAGCTAAAAAATGTGTCAATTGATAATTGGCATTTTCTTTTACTCATTTAAAATGTATTATAGGTTTGTATTAAACATACAAAACATTATCAATTATAGGATTATTTTATGTCAGAAAATATTGAAATTATAGGACCAGTGATTGCGCTTGTGGTTTGGTCAATGGTGATGTGGGTTTGGATGTATGCGACTCGGATACCCGCAATGATAGCTGCTGAAGTTAGGTTGGATCCCAACGCTCCTAGCGGTGAATTGGTGTCAAAGCTTCCAGCCAATGTGCGTTGGAAAGCTGATAATTACAACCACCTAATGGAACAACCCACAATTTTTTATGCCTTGGCCCTTTCATTGGCATTATTGGGAGAAGGTAGTGGTTTTAACTTATATGTTGCTTGGGCATATGTGCTCTTGCGGATTATACATAGCTTAGTTCATGTATTGGGTAATAATATTAAACTCAGGTTTTTTGTTTTTGTTTTTTCAAATATCCCGATTCTGATCTTATTGTATAATTCAATTGTGACAATTAGCAATTAGCAATTAAAATATAGATCAAGAGCTATTTATCATGATGTTTGAAGGGCCGAAGGGTTTGTTTTGATTATTAAATGAGAATGGTGTTAAAGAGCACTTATTAAATTATTTATTCTAATCTTCTAGAACTTCATGTTGGGAATATATTTTTTGAGTTTTCATGAGATTAGAACGCAGTTAAATGCACAATAAACACGATATTTACTGATAATAAAGCATTCGTGCAA
>CAJXVJ010000237.1 GCA_913061105.1 uncultured Alcanivoracaceae bacterium
CTGTCTCGTGGGCTCGGAGATGTGTATAAGAGACAGGAATAAACCCAACCGGTACTTTCCAAGCCCCTGCGGCAGGTGAAAGTGCTAATCAATTTAGTATTAAATTTCGAGTTCAGCTTCAATAGCTAACACTTTATTAAGGAAAAAATAATGAAAAAAATTTGGCTGTTATTAGTTGTAGTTAGTTATTCTGGTTTCTGTTTGGCAGATGATAGAAATTGGTATGTAGGTTTAGGACTTGGCAATGCTAAGTATGATGAATCAAATTTTAGCGAGAATGATAATTTATTTTCTCTATCAGGAGGTTTTGTTTTTAATGATTTCATTTCAATTGATGCAAGTTATATTGATTTAGGCAACGTAAATGGGCCTACAGTAAATCCTGATGTGATCTCACTAATACAAGACAATTTAGAAATAGATGCAAATGGTTTTACAGTAGCCTCTGTATTTAACTGGCAATTGACTACTCCACTTACATTGTCTGCTAAACTAGGAGTATCAGTATTTGACATAAATAAAAAATGGTCAGGTGGAACTGTAGTTGATCCGATTCTTGCAGCAGATACTGGAGGCTCAGAAGTCGATTTATTTTTTGGTGCACAGCTTCAGTATATGTTGAGTGATAGCGTTTCACTTGGATTGAATTGGGATCGCTATCAACTTGACAAAACTGATATTGATGGATTATACGCGAGAATCAAATTCCATTTTTGATAGACTAAATAATTCTGTAATATAATTGAAGACAGATTATGTCTATATTAATTGTGGTTAATAAATTCAGCTCATTCTGTCTTCTCTAGTAAACCATTCCCCATTGCATAAATAAATCACAATAAACCAATCATTCACTCGAGAAATTATTATAATGTCTTTACTATTACTTTATCCCAATTAATAAATGCGCAAACAACCACCACCAGACAATGACAAAGTAGAAAATTGGCGAGTACTCAGGCATTTATTGCCTTACTTGTCTGAATACAAAGGCCGTGTAATTTTGGCTTTGGCTTTTATGATATCTGCAAAATTGGCCAATACCGCCTTGCCATTTGTGATTAAAGGTTTGGTTGATCAGTTTTCTGGTGAAGATCCAACAGGGATTAATACCTGGTTATTGGCACCGATTGCATTGGTGGTAATATATGGCTTATTGCGGTTTGCCAATGTATTGTTTGCAGAAATTCGAGACACACTTTTTGTTCGGGTCACTGAACGGGCCATGCGTCGCATTGGTCATCGGGTTTTTATTCATCTACACAATTTGGACATCGATTACCACCTTAACCGCAAAACTGGTGGTTTGTCGCGTGACATAGAACGAGGTGTCAGTGGAGTGAGTTTCTTGATGCGCTTTATGATATTTAGTATTTTGCCTGCTTTAATAGAAATCGCATTGGTTTTGGTTATCTTATTAAGTAAATATGGCATGACGTTTGCTGTGACTACACTCACATCCATCGTAGTTTATATTACTTTTTCAGTGAAGGTCACTGAATGGAGAAAAAGGTTTCTAAGGGCTACTAATAAAGCTGATTCGGACAGTAATTCACGTGCGATTGACAGTTTACTCAATTATGAAACGGTCAAGTATTACACCAATGAAGACTTTGAAGCCAATCGCTATGATCAAAATCTTAAGCAATTAGAACAAGCCAAAAGAAAAAACAGGTTCTCGTTATTAGTCCTCAATGGTGGTCAGGCACTTATTATCAGTTTATCCATGACAGCCATGATGTTATTGGCGACATTGGGTGTCCAATCCGGTGAATTAACCGTGGGTGATTTTGTTTTAATCAATGCCTTTATGATGCAATTATTTATTCCATTGGGATCATTGGGGTTTGTATATCGAGAAATCAAAACCTCACTGATAAACATTGAACAAATGTTCAAACTCATCGATATTGTACCTAAAATAATAGATGCTGAAAATGCCACCGAATTAACCATCAACAAAGGACACATCCAGTTCGATCAAGTTAAATTTGATTACCAATCCAACCGCAAAATAATTCAAGGCGTGAGTTTTGACATATCATCAGGCCAAACCATCGCTGTGGTCGGTGCAAGTGGTTCGGGTAAATCTACCTTGGTCAAATTGCTATTCCGGTTTTATGACCCAACCCAAGGCAGAGTGTTAATTGATGGACAAGACATCAAAACAGTCACCCAAAACTCACTGCGAAAAACCATCGGCATAGTCCCACAAGATACCGTATTATTTAATGACTCTATACTGGAAAACATCCGATACGGTCGAACATCAGCCACCGATGAAGAAGTCCACAAAGCCATCACTATGGCCTATTTAGATGATTTTATTGATCAACTGCCCGATGGTACCCAAACCAAAGTTGGCGAACGCGGTTTAAAACTCTCAGGAGGCGAAAAACAACGCGTGGCCATTGCCAGAACCATTCTAAAAAACCCGCCCATCATGGTTTTTGATGAGGCCACATCATCGCTGGATAGTAAATCTGAACAAATGATTCTTAAAGCCATTCATGATATGACAGGCGACACCACCAACCTTGTCATAGCCCATCGTTTATCGACTGTCGTCAATGCCGATAAAATCATCGTCCTAGACAAAGGACATATAGTTGAGCAGGGCAATCATGATGAATTGTTAACAAAAGGCACTTTCTATGCTGAATTGTGGCATGCTCAGCAGGACAGTGCAATTAGCAATTAGCAATTAAAGATCAAGAGCTATACAATTAGTAATTTACAATGTGCAATTAACAATAGGCATTTTCTTTTACTTTCACTAAAAATAATTATGCGAATGTAAAAAACATGCAAAAGATCAAGAGCATTTCATTATGAAATTAAAAAAATACCTGACCTATAAATTTGGAAACTATACTGGTTCTTTTGATGGTATTTTATACATGTTAAAACAATCTTTTCTTGCTCCTACTTTTAGAGAGTTTTGGCAAAATTGGAACCCACTGTGGAGTTACTATCTCATTTATTATGTTTACAAACCTTTTAATAAACTATTTACTAAGAGTTTGTCAATTCTCTTAACTTTCGTCATCAGTGGCTTTTTACATGATTGTGTGGCGATGATACTAATGCAAAAGTATTCTTATAAAATGACGCTGTTTTTCTTTTTATTGGCAATTTTTGTATTGGTTGAAAAAGCTTTGAATTTTAATATTACCAAACTTCCAAAACCTTTAAGACCAATTTATCATTTAACACTTATTGCATTGTGTGCTTTACCAATTTTTGCAGAAAATATTTTTTAAAAACCACTTGAAATTTCAGAAAATATTCTCAGTAACTCTTGAATTAAGCATGATATTTACAATTACTATAATTGAATCTAGTAGAAAACTACTGTGGGAGTCAGTCTTTTTAAGAGAACGCTCTTGAATATACGTCATATCAAAAAATGTATGGCTATGTGCTATAATTAAAGCTAACTTTAAGAGGAAAAACTAACATGAGGATACTTTTATTGATAATTCTTTTATTATCAATGTTAGCTCAAGCTAAAGAAAACGATAATTGCGGAAGCAATGAGTTATCCATTGAGCTTGCTCATTTAATTATTAATGATAAAGGGCAAATGAGGAAAACAATTAGGTGTAATCCAATATTAGCAAAAGTAGCAGGTCAAAAAGCAAAAATAATGGCGCAGAATGGTATGGTTAATCATGATATAGAAGGAAGCCCTAATGCCCGATTAGAAGCTGCTGGGTATAAATTACCGCACAAATACGGTACGGCATTTGGCAATCAAGTCGAGTCCATAGCAGGTGGCTACTCCAATGCAAAAAGTGTCTGGGAAGCTTTTAAAGCTTCTGATGGGCACCGCTCTCATCTTTTGGGATTAATTCCATTTTTTGAAGAGCAGGATGAAATAGGTGTGGGATTTTATAAAAAAAATGATTCTCCACATGAAGAATATTGGGTTGTGTATCTAGCAAAAGGAATCACTAAAGACCAGCGTTAATACACATAACAAAAATAACAAATATGCGAGACCAAATATACAAACAAGTTCAGTCAATACGCCCACTGGATGAGTTAGAAAACAATCACAAACAAGATTGCCTCAATTGGATTGAATCGGGTGTTGAATTGTGCCGCATTTCAAAACCAGATAATCCGCCAATACATCTGGTCTCCTATTTTGTGCTTGTCGATGGTGATGCGATACTATTGGTTGATCACATCAATGCCCAATTGTGGTTGCCCACTGGTGGCCATGTTGATGTTGGAGAACACCCCAAACTAGCCGCGATTCGCGAAGCCAAAGAAGAATTGGGTATAAATGCTGAACTGGTTTTTGAACACCCCATATTTATTACAGTTACTGACACGGTTGGTTTAACCGCAGGCCATACGGATGTTTCACTCTGGTATGTCCTAAAAGGTTCAAGAGAAAAAGAATACGTTTATGATCAATCAGAATTCAAACAAATCAAATGGTTTAAACTTGATGAAATTCCTCTGCAAAAAAGTGAGCCGAATATCACTAGATTTTTACAAAAATTGGCTTTAATGAAAGATCGACATATATATCGAGGAAAACATGAAGTGGCAAGGTAAAATAATTAATTGGAATGATGATAGAGGATTTGGATTCGTGAAACCTAATGGCGGAGGTGATCGTGCTTTTGTTCATATTAAATCTTTTATATCTCGTTCTCACAGACCAGTTAATGGTGATGTTATAGTTTATGAAATAATTCGAGATAAAAATAATCGCAACAAAGCTGTAAATATTAGATTCGCAAAAGATTTAACTAAATTAAAAAATCGTAAAGTATCCAATAATGGCAGTAAATTTGGTTTTGTATTTATATTGTGTTTTTTTATTGTGATATTGGTATCAACCATCACAAAGAAATTACCAATATTTGTTGTTGGTATATATGTAGTTGTGAGTTTAATCACCTTTATCATCTATGCACTTGATAAGTCTGCTGCACAAAGCGGGAGTTGGAGAACAAAAGAAAACTCTTTACATCTTTTATCTTTAATAGGTGGTTGGCCAGGTGCTTATTTTGCTCAAAATAAACTGCGCCACAAGTCGAGCAAACAAGAATTTAAAATTGTATATCGATTGACTGTACTTATTAATTTAGGTTTTTTGTTTTGGCTTTATACAGAAAAAGGTAAAGGTTTTCTTAACAATATCAATTTGTGATAATATTATTTAATGTCATTCCAGCCGAGCTCAAGGGAGAGCATGAATCTAAGATTTATGTGTATTATGTGTTCAACTACTATTTTCAATAATAAACATTATGCTAAAATTAAAACACACTATCACGAGACTAAAATGATCACATCAATTTCATTATTAATAAGCTTTCAGGTGAACCCTTGAAAATTATCTATCTATTTATTATTTTAACAGTGTTCAGTTCACAGGCTTATTCAGATTCCAGAAATACATTATTGGATTCTGAAATAAAGAGTATTTCTGATGATTGGAAGTTACTTGAATATAAACCGATTGACTCAAATCAGGTGTGGTTTTTCCGTAAAAATTTGGGTGCTAAATCATTGATTGGGCATAGATCATTGAGTACATTGGTTTATTTTACCTTAAAATTTGTGCCAAAGGACCAAAGTGGTTTACCTACTGCCCAAGATGCAGGTGTTCTTTATGTCTTCGAAGAAAGCATAATTCCCAAGTTAGAGGAGGCCACTTCTAGCGCTGTCTCTTATACACATCTCCGAGCCCACGAGACAGGCAGAAATCTCGTA
>CAJXVJ010000238.1 GCA_913061105.1 uncultured Alcanivoracaceae bacterium
AGAGTAGATCGTCGGCAGCGTCAGATGTGTATAAGAGACAGGGGTTTTTTTTTGCTAATAATTAATCTTAAATTCTATGAAACAATAAGAAGTTTTAAGTTACAATAGCCCAATGAATGATTTTTCCAAAAACAATGCCAAAAAGGCAAAAGCTAATAGAGTTAACAACCTCAAAGTTCCACCACAATCCGATGACGCAGAACGCTCAGTTTTGGGTGGTCTGTTATTGGTCAAAGATGCATGGGATAAAGTAGCAGACTTACTCGGCGAAGATGATTTTTACCGCAATGATCATGCCATTATATTTAAAGCGATAAAAGCCCTGAGTGAAGCCACAAAGCCTTGTGACGTTATCACTGTAGGTGAATGGTTGGATACACATCAATTAATTGAAGATGCTGGCGGTGAAGATTATTTGATAGAAATTGCCAGCAATGTACCCGGTGCAGCAAATATTAAAGCTTATGGTGAAATAGTCAGAGAAAAATCTGTACTCAGACAGTTGATTCAAACAGGAAATAATCTGACAGAGAATGCTTTTAATCCTGATGGAAAAAGCAGTGATGATTTATTAGAAGAAGCTGAAAAAGAAGTATTTGGTATACGTGAACAAACCTTGAAATCAAAAAGTGGATTTCAAGACATTAAAGGATTGTTGAGACAAGCAGTTGAAACCATAGAAGAAATGAGTGAGTCAGATGGAAGCATGACTGGCATACCAACAGGCTTTACAGATTTTGACAAAAAAACCAATGGTTTACAAAAATCAGATTTGATTATTGTTGCTGGTCGTCCTGCAATGGGAAAAACATCATTTGCTATGAATATCGTTGAAAAAGCGGCCATTCAACATGGTGCCAGTGTGGCCATATTTAGTATGGAAATGTCAGCAGTGCAATTGGTAATGAGGATGATGTCATCATTATCGCGGATTAATTCTGGAAAATTAAAAACGGGTAATTTGCAAGATCACGAGTGGCCAAGAATTGGCCAACAACAACAGTTAATGGCGAATTCAAGAATATTTATTGATGATACACCTGCATTATCACCAATGGAAATGCGCGCACGATGTAGAAGACTACAACGCCAACATGGTTTGGATTTAATCGTCATTGATTATTTACAATTAATGCAAATTAAAGGCTCTGAAAATCGTGTGAATGAAATTTCCGAAATTTCGCGTTCATTAAAAGGGTTGGCTAAAGAATTAGACATCCCAGTGATTGCTTTATCTCAGCTTAACCGTTCTTTAGAGCAAAGACCAAATAAACGTCCAGTCATGTCAGATTTAAGAGAGTCAGGAGCCATTGAGCAAGATGCTGATTTAATTGTATTTATTTATCGTGATGAAGTATATAACGAAGATTCAATGCACAAAGGCAAAGCAGAAATCATCCTGGGCAAACATAGGCATGGATCAACAGGTATGGTGCCACTGACGTTTATAGGTGAATTCACCCGTTTCGAGAACTACCTCAATGACATTGGCATTGACTCAGATCCATCACACCATTAGGGATGTAACGTGAGTCGAGGCACAACAGCCATTATTGATTTCAATAATCTTAGGCATAATTTTAATGTCTTGACTGATCTGTCACCTCATAAATTGGTCTTGGTAGTTAAAGCCGATGCATACGGACATGGTTTGAAACAGATAGTTAGTGCATTAGATAATGTTGATTGTTTTGCAGTAGCAACAATAGATGAAGCACTTTTGGTAAGATCAGTTAAGCCAAATGTACGTATCTTGTTACTTGAAGGCTATCTTGATGAAAAAGAACTAAATACTGCATTCGATAATAATTTTGATAGTGTAATTCATCAACAACAACAAATGAAATTATTGTTGACATCTCAATCATCAAAAAAAATGAACATTTGGTTAAAATTTGATTCTGGTATGAACAGATTAGGTTTTACAGAACCTGAGTTCTTAAAAGCCTTAAATATATTAGAAAACAATAAAAATACTAATGAAATTATTTTAATGAGCCACCTGGCATCTGCTAACCAGAAAAACAATTCATTTACACACAAACAAGCACAGAAGTTTCTTAAGTACAATAACGGACATCAATTATCACTCTCAAATTCATCTGCTTTATTAAATGGAGATCACTTAAAACAGGAATGGTGCAGGGTGGGTTTGGCATTGTTTGGGGTTTCACCTGTAGAAAACACCACGGCTGATGAATATGATTTAATGCCTGTAATGACTATGAAGACCAATGTTATTGCCATTAAAGAAGTTAAAGCAGGTGAAAGCATCGGTTATGGCCAAACATATAAAGCTGAATCAGATATGCAAGTAGCCATTATTGGGATTGGATATGGAGATGGTTTTCCCTGGTCATTGTCAAAATCAGCCCATGTTATGCTTAATAATAACAAAGCAAAAATTGTTGGAAGAGTTTCCATGGATATGTTGGCCATAGATATTAGCGAGATTAAAGGAATATCTATAGGAGATTCTGTTTTGATATGGGGGCAAGAATGCAATTCTAAGCTACTGATTGAGACTGTGGCTAAAAATGCATTTACTATTCCTTATGTGTTATTATGCCAAATAACTTCACGGGTTAAATACCAATATGTCAATTAATAATATAACGGCTTATTTTAAGTCTCAGGTCAAATCCAATGAATGGAAACCACTGATCTGGTCATTTTTATATTTTTACTTTTTATTGACAGGTTATTTTATTTTGCGCCCAATTCGTGAAGTCATGGGTGTTACCGCAGGTCCTGAAAATTATGATATGTTGTTTTCATCAACATTTATTGTGATGTTGTTGATTCAACCCATTTATGGAAAAATTGTATCCAAATACTCTAGAAAGCAGTTCATTCCACTGATATATGGATTTTTTGGAATTCTCATATTGGTAATGTGGGGCTTATTCCATTTGATTGGAACAGAAAGTGTGGCGCTAGCAAGGGTGTTTTTTGTTTTCGTAAGTGTATACAACGTATTTATAGTTTCAGTTTTTTGGAGTTTTATGTCAGATGTCTATACTAAAAAACAAGGCAAAAGACTTTTTGGTGTTATAGCAGCAGGTGGCAGTACAGGAGGTATTACTGGAGGTGTCATTGCAGCAACATTGGTATACAGAATTGGTACAATTAATTTATTATTAATATCATTTGGTTTTTTAATACTGTGTATATTTGCCGTTTATAAAGTTAGACAATACGCTAATGATTCAACTGAGAATAAAGAGGCGCCAATCGGTGGTAGCCCAATTGAAGGCATGAAACTGATATTTAGTTCTAAACTGTTACAGCAAATCGCATTGATGACAGTGATGTCAGTATTAATAGGTGGTATATTTTATACACTACAAGGTTATTTTGTTAAAGAGTATTATCCTGATAGAGAATCAAGAACTGCTGTATTTGCCAATATTA
This sequence comes from uncultured Alcanivoracaceae bacterium, assembly GCA_913061105.1. GTDB lineage: Bacteria > Pseudomonadota > Gammaproteobacteria > Xanthomonadales > Marinicellaceae > NORP309. The sequence goes on from CAJXVJ010000238.1 coordinate 3,415, forward strand.
ATACCATCACAAATATGTTTACATTGTTTTTTCAAATGATATTAACACCACTCTTTTTGCAGAAATTCAAAATCCACAAAATTCTTGGCATTTACCCGACCATGATGATTTTTGCTTTTATCTTGTTTGGTTTTTTTCCTGTGTTGCAAGTCGTTCTAGGCGGGATTATTGTGCAAAGAAGCGGAGCCTATGGAATCATGAAGCCACCAACAGATTGGTTGTTTACAGGATTAAGTAAGAAAATAAAATACAAATTTAAAAACTTTTTAGACACAGTTATTTATCGGGCAGGAGATGTTTTTACTCAATTATTTTTCATTAACAGCGCTGTTTGGTTTTCAAGCTACCTTATCAAACAAACAGGTAATGGAATATATGATATTAAATTAATACTTGCAATATCTGGTTTTATCTTTAGTATCATTTGGTTAATTAATGCGATTAAAGTCGGTAAACTGGCACACCAAACATTTGATAAAATCAAACAAGAGGAATCAACTTCAGAAACTTAGATTAAACTCCTGATGCCTTGATTTTATCGTGCAATGCAGCGATTATTTTCAGGTTGCCAGCAATAATATTACCACTATTAAGATAATCTTTACCCAATTTAAAGTCTTTACAATCACCACCAGCTTCAGAAACAATCAATGCCCCAGCAGCCATGTCCCATTTTTCTAAACCCATTTCCCAGAACCCATCTACACGACCTGCAGCAACATAGGCTAAGTCCAATGCAGCAGAGCCGGCACGGCGAATATCCCCAACAGATTTGAAAATAGATTTAAACTGTAACATATAACGGTTAAATACTTCACGTTTTCTAAAAGGGAAGCCTGTGGCAATGACGGATTCACCCAATTTAGCATAAAAATCTAACCTTAAGCGTGTTTCATTTAAATAGGCGCCATATCCTCTGCTGGCATAAAATGTTTCGTCTCTAACTGGGTCATGAATAAGGGCATGTTCAATGACGCCTTTTACTTCTAATGCGATGGATACACAATAATGTGGGATTCCGTGCAAAAAATTTGTGGTGCCATCTAATGGATCTACAATCCAAATATGATCTGCATCTTGATTTCCAACCAGACCACCTTCTTCACCTAATATGGCATGTTCCGGATGCGCTTTACTAATCACTTCTATTATGGCTTCTTCAGCGGCTTTATCAGCAATGCTGGCAAAGTCATTTTCTTTTTTCTTAACTACATGCAACGAATGCACTTGTTTTTGTAATCTTAAAAGGACTCCGCCTGCTTTAAAAGCGGCTTTTTCTGCAATATTAATTTCTGGTTGACGCATAACAAAAGGTGATTTATATAATAATCGCGTATGATAACGTTAATTTGCACAATAATATATTTAATCCCCTTAGATTTAAGTAAAATGCTTGGTTTTCATAAAACATTAATGAGATGTCAAAAAATATCCGATTTGTATTGTTAGGAACGACCCACTCTGGAAATATAGGAGCAGCAGCCCGCGCGATGAAAACCATGGGCATTAATGACTTGGCTTTGGTTAAACCAGAAGGTTTTCCAAGTGCAGAGGCAACATCACGTGCATCGGGTGCAGATGATTTACTCTATAATGCGGATATTTGTAATCACATCGATGATGCGATTAAGACATCAAAATTAGTTATTGGTACTACTGCGAGAAAAAGGCACTTAGATATTCCTGTTATCGATGCCAGGCAAGCAGCTGAATTACTGGTCAATGAATCAAAACAACACCAAGTTTCATTGGTATTTGGGAAAGAACGATATGGCATGACCAACGAAGAAGTTGAACGTTGTCATTATCTGGTTCGTTTACCAACAGTTGAAACGTTTTCATCCTTAAACCTTGCATCAGCTGTACAAGTATTGGCTTATGAATGCCGCATGGCAACTAACCCAAAGTTAATTGATGTTGATAATGATATTGATGATGATTATGTCGATGCAGAAAAAATGGAAAGCTTTTACCAACATTATTTCGATGTCATGGAAAAAACACTTTATTTACGAAAAGAAGGACATGAATCATTGAAATCAAAAATAAGAATCCTGTATAATCGCTCCCGCCTTAAAAGGCATGAGATTGATATTTTACGCGGCTTTCTTTCTAAGCTAGAAAAAAAGTTAAAATAATATTCTAAAGTTGTTGACAGTAGAACATTATGGGTTAAAATGCTCGCTCTTAATTATTCCCCAATAGCTCAGCTGGTAGAGCAAGTGACTGTTAATCACCTGTCTCTTATACACATCTGACGCTGCCGACGATCTACTCTGTGTAGAT
>CAJXVJ010000239.1 GCA_913061105.1 uncultured Alcanivoracaceae bacterium
ACGAGATTTCTGCCTGTCTCGTGGGCTCGGAGATGTGTATAAGAGACAGCACATAGGTGTTCCACTATATAAGAAAAGGGTTGTTTCACATTCTCTCACCCTCGTTCCCACGCTCCGCGTGGGAACGAGGTCAAAAAAAAACCAACCGAATAACAATCCTAGTGCAAAACATATAAAAGTTCTACCATCTGCATTACTCTCCATTATTTCACCTTGAATATATAACTCAAGAATTTCATCAGATAACTCATTTTTTGGATTCAATTTAAAATATTCAATGAGCGCACATTGCACATTCGGAATCCACAAAGACGGATGATCATTTTCAGAATCATAGTTAAGAGCAGAATGCAATTCTGGAAAACCACCATCAAAACGATTTAAGAGATTCTTTGCTTCATTGTAATAGTCAGTAATATTCATAATTGTTAAATTGATTTAGTTTTAATTAATGATTTAAACTTATCCAAATCTCTAAAAAACAGTGCATTTGGATGAAGCGGTTTATTCTTCATCTCTAACATATATTCTTGCTGTGCTTTTATGGCTTGTTTCCTCTTGTTACGACAAGATTTACAATTTATAGCTATAGCTGAAGTATGGCCTTTACATTCTTCATAATAAAATTTTTGTTGACTGGCTGTCCATATTTCATCTAGTCCACAATCCCTGCATCTAAATTCAATTTCATCATAATAATCAGGCAATCCGCCATACGAATTGATGTGTGTTAATTTTGCATGATTCGCTTTTAGGCGACCATAAGCCAATTGCTCAGATTTATTTAATCTAATTTTTTCAGCTCTTTGTCTTCTTTTTGCTTTGAGTAGTTTTCTTTTTTGTTTATTACTGTTCATTGTTATCTCCTTAATTTAAAGAGATTCCTAATGAATCAGAAACCTCTTAATTTTCAGCCTTTCACACACACCACTTGTTTCAATGTGTGTACAATTTCGACCAGGTCTTTTTGCGCATTCATCACTGCATCAATGTCTTTGTAAGCATTGGGTGTTTCATCAATCACCGATGCATCTTTACGGCATTCAACGCCTCTGGTTGCTTCGATGTGATCTTGTAATGAAAACACTTTTTTGGCCTTGGTGCGACTCATCACACGTCCTGCACCATGCGAACAAGAACAAAATGAATCTTCATTTCCAAGCCCTCGTACAATAAATGACTTGGCACCCATTGAACCAGGAATAATGCCATAATCATCCACTCTGGCACGCACGGCACCTTTTCTGGTCACAATCACATTTGAACCAAAGTGATTCTCACGCGAAATATAGTTATGGTGACAATTAATCGCTTGTTTCTTGATGCTGAATTCTGGCAAATGTTTGGCCAAGGCTTCCAACACCAAATTCATCATCACTTCGCGGTTTTTTGCGGCATATTTTTGTGCCCATTCAACCCAAGTCACGTATTCATCAAAATATTGTGTACCTTCACTCAAATAAGATAAGTTGGTGTCTTCTAGGTTGATGTGATGCACACGCATGTCTTCTTTGGCTTTATTGATAAAATGGCGGCCAATGATGTTTCCGATTCCACGAGAACCTGAATGTAACATCACCCACACGTCATTGTTTTCATCCAAACATAACTCGATAAAGTGATTTCCACCACCCAAAGTGCCAGATTGGTTCATTACTTTTTGAATAGGATCCTTAACCATTTTGGCAATTTCAGGATGTTCATCTACTAAGTTTTTAACATCTTTAGACCACACTTTTATTTGAGAATCATCCAACACATTGTCTCTGTGTTGAGCAAATCCAACAGGCACACATTTTTCAATTTCATTACGCACTTGTTTTAAGCTTTCAGGTAAATCATTGGCATTTAATGACAATTGTATCGCCATCATTCCACAGCCAATGTCCACGCCAACAGCCGCAGGTATCACTGCGCCTTTTGTGGCAACAACCGAACCGATGGTTGCGCCCATCCCGAAATGCACATCAGGCATTACCGCGACGTGATTAAAAATAAAAGGCAAAGACGCAGTATTTTGCAATTGCTTGATTGCCTCTGGCTCAACAGGGACTCCTTTGGTCCATGCTTTTATGTGTTTGTTTTTAGATTCATATACTTCAAAATTTCTCATGTTAATTCTCCTTAATGGACCGAACATTTATTTTATTCGGATTGTTTAACCCGATAAGTCATTTTATCGGGCAAAAAAAAACCTGGATAATCATCCAGGTTTTTATAAAAATTTATTTGTTAATTAATTCAATAAAACCTAGACACAGATCTCCCTGCCATCATTTAGATGACTGCATATTGCCTGTGAATTAAATCGGTTTTTCATGTTTATTTTCAAATTTATATATTTAATGTGCCGGCATAATAGTTGAATCTTCATTCATTTGTCAATGACAATTTAATAAATAATAGATTTGTCATGCAGTTTGAAAGTGTTTTGTGCATAATTAGATATCACTGCGATTATAAAATTTTAAACCTTATATATGTCAATTAAAAGCAAAATACAACAATTTAAAAAATCCTTTTTGGCTTTATCAAAGTCTCAAAAAAAGTATTTGTTTGTGGCATTTGTGATTGCCATTGGCATTAAATTTATCCCGCTGAGCAATTATTTATCTCAAACATTTAGTTTAATGTTTCATGAGCTTGGGCATGCAGTCACAGCTTGGAGCTTTGGGCATTTTGCTGTACCTCGATTTGATATGATGAATGGTGGTGGTGTGACAGATATATATGAAAGATCAATGTTTATTAGCGTGGTCATATTTGTGTTTATTATCGCAAATATATTTTACATAAAAAATCGTGCAGATAGTTATACGATGAAAAAGACTTGGATTATTGTTGTTATTTTTTTGGTGTTATTTTTCACCGATTTGCATTATTCTCTTATCTCTTTTATGGGTAAAGGTGGTGAACTACTCTTTTGTTTTTTATTGGGTTGGTATGCTTTGTTCCAAATGAGGCAAAAACATCAACCTAAAATAATTTTATACTTAATACTATCTGCAATTTTATGGATCAATTCATTAGAAGATTCGTTAAAATTAATTTTCAATGACGAGGTCAAAACCAAATATATTGGTGGCATAAAACAAACCATGGGTGGTGATCCTTTTACCAATGATTTGGTCAAGCTTTCAGATAGCAGTGGACTTTCAATCGATTTTTTCAATTACTTGCTTATTTTTGTTTCGTTCTGGACTCTTTATAAAATAGTCACTTTTGCTCAAACCCCCACTTTCACTAAAAAGGATTTTATTGCATACCTACATAGATTATCTGTTACACTATTGAATCAAGTTAAAAACACAACATCTTCAAGAAATCAGAAATTAAAAGGTGGGCGCCGTGAAAAAATCAGAAGTAACAAAACTGTTAAAAGAAAACATCAATCAAAGAGGGATTGATAATTGGAATGAAATGGAAGCCGAAAAATGTGGTCTAAAAAGTTATGGCATGGGATTAACCGTCCATAGAAAACTGGCAAAACAAATTGGCAAAGACCATGAGTTAGCAAAACAATTATGGGACAGTGATTATTATGATCACAAGGTCATATCTATACTGGTTGATGATCCTAAAAAAATCACCCGCGAACAGATGGAAGAACAAGTCAAAGACATTGATTTTGGATACATGGTTCACGTGTTTTCAGCCTGTGGCGCACCTGTGGCCAAAACCCCATTCATAGCTGAAACAGCACTAGAATGGGCCAAGAGTGACAACCCTGTCAAACGCCGCTGTGCCAATGGATTTATTTATGAATTATCTAAAGTTTATACCAAAAAAGCCCCTGATGATGCGTATTTTTTAGATTATGTTAACCATGTGGAAAAAACTTTCCCAGATGAACCCAACTCAGTGCGCATGTCACTCGCCGGTGCCTTGATGGGGATTGGCAAAAGAAATGTCACACTCAATAAAGCTTGCTTAAAGGTTGCCAGAGCCATGGGACCAGTTCCTGTTGAATCAGGAAAATCCAAATGTGAACCTTTTGATGTGGTCAAACATTTGACCAGCGATTATTTGGTTAAAAAATTTGGGTTGTAAGTTTTTTAAATTAAGAGATTTATCCTAGATTTGATGTTTATAGGTTAAGAGCTATTTACCATAAAGGTAATGAAGGTTTGTAATTAATCAAATGCCAAGTTAATCCCAGATTATTAACATACTCTTTTAAATGTATATACCGTTGTAGGGTGGGCTTGCCCACCATTTAGAAATAAATCTTGATTTAAGACATAGCTGCTTCATGGCAATTAGCTCTTAATCTTTGCCTTTAACAAATCATACATACCTTGATCTTTGCAGGAATTGGCTAAATCAATCGCTGATAATCCTTGTTTATTGACTGTATTGACATCAGCGCCTGCTTGAACTAAAAGTTCAGCGCATTTGACTTGTTGATTTTTTACTTTGGGTCCATGAGGGCTATTGCCATGTACTGCCCAGAATAAAGGTGTGGCAGAATATTCGCTGCATTTGTGTTCAATCTCAGCACCAGCTGTGAGCAATAATTCCACAGTTTCGGACATGCCCATCCATGCCGCCCAGTGCAAGGCACGGGCACCAAATACAGCTGTAGACTCAAGATCAGCACCCGCTTTTATCAATACAGCAGCGGTTTTATGCGCTCCTAAGGAAACTGCTCCAATCAGTGGTGGTTCTCTGACTTCTGAGCCATTGATGGCCGCTCCATGTTTTAGCAACAATTCTGTGATTTTTCCATCCATGCCATTGGTTATCTTTCCATAGAAGACACAATCAGAGATGTAGTGCAAAGGATCCGATTGGTTATCCTGATTGAGGTGCCAGTTTATAGTTTTATTGGCCAGACTTGGGTCTTTATCCAAGGCCAGTTTCAATCCTTCTAAGTCGCCTTTTTCTATGAGGTTTTGGAATGTTGTAGTTGTCATTTCTTGTCCTATGATTTGGGATTTATATACGGTATTATAACAATATCACGCGGAGTGTGAAAATGAGAATAAACTTGTTAGCAATTCTCCCATCTTTTAATGATTTTTTGTAATTCTTCAATGTCAATGTTTCCTGCTTGGTTATGTAATAAGTGCCCTAAGAAGGCCAATATAGCCTTTCGCTGGATAGCTGATAATAAATACCATAACCCTATATTTTTATTATTTAAATTTTTACACTTACTATAATCATTGAGTGTATCTAGTAATTGCATATAAACCATTGATTGAGGGTCTTCTTTCATGTTTTTAGTGATATAAATCATGAATGCTGGTAAATATTCCTTTGCTTCATCTAAATCAACTTCTTCAAAAAAGTAAGGATTGTTTGATATCCATTCATCCGTTGGATTTTTCATCATTTGAAATGCAGAAGATATTTTATTTATAATTATTTTTTCAGCTTTCATTTTGATCACATCACAACATACTAACTGTACATATTGTTGTATCTGGTTTAGTCATCTTAGCCTCGTGTTAGTGTGTTTTTATTCTAACACAGCGTATTTGAGTTTAACAGCGAGGTAGGTTGGACTGAACATGCGAAGCCCAGCAGTGTAGGTTCAGATACCCGCCTTCGCGGGTATGATGGTGTGTATTATTTTACCTTCAAGTCCTTCATGCGCTTCATCGTAAATCGCTCTTGTTTTTGCTCTTGATCTTTAATTATTAATTACAAATTGCAAATTACTAATTGTTATTTATTGTCACGT
>CAJXVJ010000240.1 GCA_913061105.1 uncultured Alcanivoracaceae bacterium
ATCTACACAGAGTAGATCGTCGGCAGCGTCAGATGTGTATAAGAGACAGGGTTACCAGGAGTTGATTTTTATGTATTTGATAAATCTCAAGGAAGAAAAGCTTACAAACAATTGAAATTAAAATTCAGAGAAACTCACTTTGATGTCTTGTTACAAATGCAATATTCGTTTAGAGCCAATCGCGCAGCATGGAAAATTAATGCCAGTAACCGCATTGGATTTGATAAAAAACGATCAAGAGAATTTCATGGTTACCGTTTAACTCATAGGGTTGCGAGTATAGAGAAACAGCACGTTTTAGATAGTTTTATGGAGTTCTTAATTCCATTAGGAATTACTGAAAAAGTACTTGAATGGAATATTCCTGTATCTAATCGGGATAAAGAAATTGTTAAAAGCGTTGTAAAAAACAATAAATTGAATGTAATCATAAGTCCATTTTCTAGTGTCATTCATAAAAACTGGTCAAATCAAAAGTATGCTAAAATAATTGATTATTTGGCTGAAAAGTACCAAGCCAATATTATTCTATGTGGTGGCCCAAGCAAATTTGAAATCGAAACTTCATTGAAAATTGAAAATCTGGCACATTTTAAAGTTAACAATTACACTGGCAAGGACACCTTAAAACAATTGTATGCTCTTTTAAAAATAGTCGATTTGGTTATTTCGCCAGATTCTGGGCCTATGCACATGGCTAATGCTGCGGGAACTCCTGTTATTGGATTACATGCCGCAACGACAGCTAAACGAAGTGGACCCTACAATTATCAATATTTAGTCATAGATAGTTTTGAATTGGCTGCTGAAAAATATCTCAATAAATCAGCAGACCAAATTAGATGGGGAGGTCAAGTTGATGATAAAAACACGATGGATATCATTACAATTGATCAAGTAAAAGAAAAAATAGATCTGGCACTAAATAATATAGACATAAGTTAGAAAATAAGCAATTTCTAGTTTTTAAGACTAACGATTGTAATTAGTTGTAATCTTGGTACGATTTTTCTTCTACTAATTCAGAACCCAATAAAATGTTCACTTCTTTCTTAGCAGCAGCACGTTGATCATTAACAACATAGACACTGCGTGCTATTTGAATAAACTCATCATCAAACTCATTCTTTGATTCTTTAATACGAATGTTGTCTTCAATGTCCCACAATGATTGGTTAATGTCTTTAAGCTTTTGTTTTAAAGTATTAATTTCATTATTTGATTCAACATGTTTCTCCCAAGTATTCAACAGTATATTTAATTCATTTTTAACATTGGCTCGTTTTTCATCATCGTTAATATTTTTCACTTTTATTTCTAAAATTGTAATCTTGTCTAAAACTTCACCAAATGAAACTGGGGTTGATATCATGCTCATGGGGGCTTCCTAAAATAATAAGGGTGTGATTATACAAAAATTAATAACAAAATACTTTTGAATTTTAATAAATGCGGGTTAGACTGTTATTTTAATAAATTTGAGTCAACAAATAAACATACATAGAAATCCATTATTTCAGACTGTAATTATCCGACTATTATTGCTGTTGGCCATTTATTTGTTTTTGATAAGCCCAAAAAACTCATTAACTGATTGGCAAAAAATTAAAGTAAAAGGCTCTTTAACATGGGTTACTAGGCCAAGCCTGTTAACTTATTACCAATCTCTTGATGGTGTAATTGGTTTAGAATACAATATCTTACAAGAATTTTGTGATGAAAACTCTCTTGAATTAATTGTTGTTAGTGCAGAATCCAATAAACAATTATTTGAAAACTTTGATGATTTCAATGTAGATGTGGCTGGTGCCAATTTAAATCTGACACAAAATAGGCAGGCTAAGTATCTAGCCACAGTAAAATACGATCAAACCTATATCAACTTGGTCAACTCACTCAATAAACCCAAAATTAAATCGTTAAATAATTTACCTGAATTAAAAGGGGCAGTTATTAAAAATTCATCTTATGTAAAATCTGCACAAAAATTAATAGAAGAATATTCAGCAAATATTGTATTTCTTGAGGACATTAGTTTGTATGAACTCATGCTAATGGTCACTGAAGGATCGATAGATTATACCTTGTCAGATAGTAATATATTGAATGTATATCAGTCATATATTCCAAAATTAAGAATTAATGATAAATTAACTAAAGCCAATGATTTGGTTTTTTATACGCCCAATAAAAAAGATGATTCACTAAAGAGCAGGTTAGATCTATTTATTAATAATTATGTTAAAAACAATGAAGTAAAGAATTATAAAAAGTATTTGTCTCAAGAATTGCCCAATAGTAAACCTGCAGATACTGTTCAATTTTTAAAGAATTATAAAAATAGGTGGCCTTTAGTGAAATCTATGATTTATCAAAGTGCAAATAAACATGGTGTTAGCCCGATATTACTTGGAGCCATAAGTTATCAAGAATCTCACTGGAATCCAAAAGCCATTTCGCCAACACTGGTAAAAGGCTTGATGATGTTAACCAAAGCTGTTGCTCAAGAACAAAATGTTGATGATAGATTCGATCCTTTACAAAGTCTAGAAGGAGGCGTATTACACTTTTTAAAAATGATGAAAAAAGTTCCAGACAGAATCACAGAGCCTGACCGAACCAATTTCGCTTTATCGGCTTATAATATTGGTTATGGAAATCTAGAAAAAGCCAGGGTTCTGGCTCAAAAAGCTGGCTTGAATCCAGATTTGTGGAGTGATGTGAGATTACATTTACCGAAATTAACCAATGCTGATGGTAAAACAGCTGTTATTTATGTAGAAAACATACATGTTTATCAAAATTTATTGCAGTGGAAAGAACAACAATGAAAACAAATTATTTATTCATTTTAATTTTGATGATAGAATACTGAAACATAAGATAAAAATACTTAATAATATTTATGAACTTTAGAATAGGGCATGGCACGCATACTGGTATCAAAAGAGACCATAATGAAGATACATATGGTATCTGTCATGATGACAATATTTGGTTGGTAGCTGATGGAATGGGCGGACATGACCACGGAGAACTGGCAAGTGCCATGGCCAGAGATGCCATATTGTTTAATTACAATTCAGGTGAAACCGTAAAGAATAGCATTCTAAAATCTAATCAAACCATAATTGATAGCTCATTTGAACGCGGTGGCGATTTGCCAATGGGCACAACAATTGTTGTATTAACCATTAAAGGTGATAAATATTTTGCATCTTGGGTGGGTGACAGTCGCATATATAAATATTCTGAGGGTAAGCTAACTCCAATCACCACTGATCATTCTTATGTTCAAGAGTTGGTAGATCAAGATCTTATTACTGAAGAACAAGCAAGAACTCATCCCCATAGAAATGTAGTGACTCAAGCTTTGGGAGTGACAGATAACTCAGAAATTCAAGTATCATTATCTGAAGGTAAACTAAATGTGGGTGATAAATTTCTGTTGTGTAGCGATGGTCTGACTGAAGAAGTGGATGACCCAACATTAGAAGAAATCATCGGTAAAGCCACAAGCCCTCAAGAAATTACAGATCAAATGACCATTGCGGCGTTAAAATCAGGTGGTTCAGATAACATCACTGTCATTGTATTAGAAGCTGAAGAATAACTATCCAGTTTGACCAGTAATCTCTAAAACTTTAAGCCAATCAGCATTGGTATTGGCATTTAAAAACACATCACTTTCGAATGGATTATGCAAAGATTCAGCACATAATTGTTTTAGCAAATTCTTAATCGATAAGTTCTCATTATTCAGTTGTTGGTTAATGCAATTCCTGTTAATTTCCGAATTACAAATGAGTAATGGGAAAAAATGCTTTTCTATATACACAGCTTTAGAATTTTGATGAGATATAAGTTGATGAAAAACATGTTTGTTGAGCAAAGGCATATCTACTGTAGTAAAGAGTACGAATTTGAAAGATTTTAAAAAATCAAGACTGGCAACTATTCCTGCCAATGGTCCTTTGTTTTTCTGTTGATCTTGAATGCCTTTTTTACCACTGATAAAGACTTCTTTAATACCTGCTTGATTTAAAATATTAAAGGCATGATTTGTTAATGAGACACCAGATATTTCTAACTCTGATTTATCGCATCCCATGCGTCTTGATTGGCCACCTGCCAGAACCACTCCTGCAACTTCAGCAACCATTAAAATACCATCTGATTTGGAACCATAGGTGCTATTTGTATCAATTCTCCTTTTAAAATATCGCCCCTGTCTTCAGGTATAATCAACCAACAATTGGATTGTGCAAATGACCTTGATTGATATGATCCTTGGTCTTGTAACATCTCAACTTGCAATTGCCCAAATTCATCAATACTGGCATAGGCTTTGGCAAATGTTCTAAATCCTTGTTTGCTTTTTATATCATTGGCAAGTTTGGCATTAATGGTTTTTTCTTGTTCTAAACCTAAAATCTCATGAATAAATGGAGCAACGAAAAAACGCATTCCTGAGGCAGCAGCTATGGGGTTTCCAGGCAATCCAAAATAGAGGGTTCCGTTTGGTAGCTCAGCAAACAATATGGGTTTTCCAGGTCTAATTTTAGATTTATGGAAATGAATAACTGCGCCTCTTTTTAAAAGTGCTTGAGGAATAAAATCGTATTTCCCCATTGAAACGGCTCCAGTAGAAAAAATAATTTTTACATTATTCTCTAATGCATTATCAATGAGTATATTAAAGTCTTTAATGTTGTCTTTGCAACGCCCTACAAAAACAGGTTGGCAATTAATATTTTGGCAATAAGTTTTTAAAAAAGGTTGATTTGAATTGTGAATTTTCCCTGGATTTAATTCATGACTGGATTTTTTTGCTAATTCATTGCCAGTTGATAAGATTGCTACTTTTAAGTGAGGAATGACGGGTACATTTTTCACTCCAACTGTTGCCAATGCCATAATATGCTGCGCTTGAATGGTGGCATGTTTATTGGCTACCAGTTGCTTTATCTGATAATCGGTTCCTAGCCTTCGGATATTTCTCCCTTTAAATACATTCTCTGATATTTCTATATATTTCTTGTTATCTACTTCAGTAATAATGACATTTTCTATTTGAATTACTGCATCAAAAGTATCAGGTACCGGTGCACCAGTCATGATTTCCCATGCAAAATGAGCCATGCTGTCTGCTTGTGTATCAGAATGATCACCTGCTTGTATACTCCCTGTAACCTGTAATTTTATACTGCCATTTATGGCAATATCTGAATTGACTAAATCGCTTTGAATTGCAAATCCATCCATGGCTGAATTGTTGAATGAAGGGACATTTATGGGGGAATATATATCTTCTGCTAATAATCGTCCCGTCGCCTCTAATAAGGGCAATGATTCCATAAATGTGTTTTTGTGTTTTTTTGCAACATCAGCTAATAACTCTAATGCTTTTTTATATGGGATTAATGTTTTACTTGAATTTGTGTCCATCATTTAAATTTACAGTTGTTTTTTTCTTTAAATAAACAACTTTTTGCCAGTTCAGAATCACAATATTGGCACAATTCCTTTATTTCTTGTATTTGGATTTGGTGTTTTTCTGTGGACAACCCGCGTTTTTTAAAAGATTTTAAAGAACGTGAAAACGTTTCAGGTTTCATATCTAGCAGCTGTCTCTTATACACATCTGACGCTGCCGACGATCTACTCTGTGTAGAT
>CAJXVJ010000241.1 GCA_913061105.1 uncultured Alcanivoracaceae bacterium
CACAGAGTAGATCGTCGGCAGCGTCAGATGTGTATAAGAGACAGGATATAAACATGACAACAATGCGAGATTTAAATCCTGATGAATGTGAACAAGTAGGAGGGGGTTGGACACCAACTATTCCTATTGTTGTTTCATTGGCATTTTCATGTTTAGGACCTGCAGTTTGTCCTGAGGAATCAGCTGAATAATCAAGCATTAATACAAGTTAACAAGTTGGAATTATTTTCAACTTGTTAACTTTATCGTATTTAAATTAAAAAATAATAACACTAAAATAAGAAAAACTAATGAGCAAACTGTTTAGAAAAGAAGCCATTGATAATAATCGACAACGCATGTATGGAGATGTCCTTTTGATACAACCCATTTCATTTTGGGTGTTTACAATTTCGATAGTTGTGATTGTTATTGTGGCTTGTTTGTTTTTGATTTATGGTTCGTTTGAAAGGCGCGAAACAGTCATAGGTTTTTTGGTGCCTGATAAAGGTGTAGCAAAAATTTTTACACCATATGGTGGTATTGTAGAAAGTAAAAATGTCATTGATGGTCAAATTGTTAAAAAAGGTGATTCACTGATAGAGATTACCAACAGTAAAGGAATCAATGATGACCTGTCAGTTAATCAACAATTAATACAAACCTTAACCACTCGAAAAGACCAACTAAGTAGGCGAATTATAGATGAGTCATTGGTTTTTGACAGTGATTTGAAAAGTTTAAATTTGTCCTTAGAAAATATTAATGAAGGATTAAAACAATTAGAAAATCAATTAACAGTTCAACAAGAACAATTAAATTTAGCCGAGTCTCAACGTGATAAATATCTCGGATTTAAAGAAAAGAGCTTAATTGTTGATGCGGAATTAATTCAGAAAAAGAATAACTTTCTCACAGCAAAATCAAACTTAGATGCTTTAAAGAGGCAGAAAATAGCCAAGCAAGGCGATAAAAACAACATTATTAAACAAATAGAACAGCTGCCTTTAAGAAAAAAGAATACCATTCAAGGATTACAAAGCAGCTTGACACAATTAAATGAGAGGCAGATTGAACTAGAAGGCAATGAATCGTATGCGATTAAGGCGCCAATAAATGGACGAGTCACTTCTGTACAAGTTCATCCGGGTCAATCTGTTTCACAACAAAAGTCTTTGCTAACAATTATTCCATTAGATACGGTCTTGTATGCTGAACTATTTTTACCATCAAGAGCCATAGGATTTATCAGTGAGGGTCAAAAAGTGCTTTTTCGTTATGATGCCTTTCCATACCAAAGATTTGGATTGTATGAAGGCACTGTTCTCCAAGTGGCACAAGCTGTCATTACTCCAGAGGAAGCCGGGATCCCTTTGCCAACAAATGAATCAGTCTATCGGGTTAAGGTTTCATTAGGGTCTCAGTTTGTTGAAACCTATGGAAAACGCCTGGCATTACAATCTGGTATGTCTTTATCCGCAGATATTATATTAGAAGAAAGAAGTCTCGGCGAATGGTTATTTGCCCCTATTTATAGTTTAAGAGGAAAGCTCTAAAATGCAAAACCCATTACATTTACTAAAATATAACAGGTCAAATAAGTTACCAGTTATTATTCAAACAGAAGTGGCTGAGTGCGGTATTGCTTCAATTGGAATGATTGCAAATTATTATGGTCACAATGTAGATTTAAGTTCCTTGAGAAGAAAATATTCAATTTCTTCAAATGGTGCCACCTTAAGTGGATTGATAAAATTAGCAGATAGTTTGCAATTGGTTTCACGCCCTCTAAGGTTAGAAATTCAAGACTTGTCTAAATTAGCAATGCCAACTATCTTGCATTGGGATTTAAGCCATTTTGTGGTTTTAAAATCGGTTAAAGGAGACAAAGTCACTGTTCATGACCCAGCAGTTGGTGTTAGGACATATACCATGGAAGAAGTTTCAAAGCATTTCACCGGAGTCGCTTTAGAATTAACCCCAACACCAGACTTTGAACCTGAGGAGTTGGCAGTTAAGGCAAAATTTTCTGATTTTTGGAGCCGTATTAGTGGATTCGGTCGTGTCTTAGTTCAAATATTTGTGCTGTCACTATTATTACAAGTATTTGCCCTTGCAACACCATTTTATATGCAGCTTGTTGTGGATGATGTCATTATCAGCCAAGATTTGGATTTGTTATTGATTCTGGCATTAGGCTTTGGCTTGTTAATGCTTATTAATGTACTTGTTACTGCACTTCGATCCCTTGTCATTTTGTATATGGGGACGCAATTAAACATCCAAATTGCCTCAAATATATTCAGGCATTTATTAAAGTTACCCATGGATTATTTTGAAAAAAGGCACATAGGAGATGTGATTTCAAGATTTAGCTCATTGGAAAATGTTAAAGAGTTATTAACCACTGGTATCATCGAGGCCGGAGTTGATGGAATAATGGCTATCGGATTATTAATCATGATGTTTTATTACAGCCCTACACTGGGAACAGTGGTGATAATAGGTGTTGTGCTGTATATCATAATGCGGTTGTTATTATATAGAAGATACAGGTTGTTAAATGAAGAAGCAATCGTGACTCATGCAAAACAAATGTCAAATTTCATGGAAACCGTCACTGCAATACAAAGTGTTAAATTATTTGGAAATGAAACAGAAAGGCAATCTGTGTGGCAAAATCATTATGCAGATAACATGAATGCCAATATCCAAGTCGGAAAGCTCAACATTAGTTATACCTTCATCAATACCTTAATATTGGGTCTAGAAAATGTCATTGTCATCTATCTTGCAGCTACTCAAGTCATTGACAGTTTAATTACAGTAGGGATGTTTTATGCGTTTATGTCATACAAAAGGCAGTTCACAGATAAAGCATCTTTGTTGGTAGATAAATTTATTCAATTTAAAATGTTATCATTACATTTGGAAAGGCTAGGAGACATCGTACTATCAGAACAAGAGAAAGATATAGAAGGCACCATGAACCTCCCAGAAGTCAATGGAAACCTAAAACTTGACAACATCAGTTTCAAGTACTCAGACAATGATCCAATCATATTAGATGGACTAAATATTGACATTCAACAAGGAGAATCAGTGGCAATAGTTGGCCCATCAGGTTGTGGTAAAACAACATTGATTAAAATTATGTTAGGTTTATTAAAGCCTGAAACAGGAGATGTGATATTAGATGGTTATGACGTACGAAAAATTGGATTAAGTGCCTACAGAGGAATGGTTGCTACTGTGATGCAGGATGATCAGTTATTGTCTGGCACATTGGCAGATAATATATGTTTTTTCGAACAAAATTTTGATCAAGAAAGAATTGAAGAATGTGCACAAATGGCCGCCATTCATTATGATATTCTTATGATGCCAATGGGCTATCATACTTTGGTTGGTGACATGGGAAGTAGTTTATCTGGCGGTCAAAAACAGAGATTACTGCTAGCCAGGGCATTGTATAAAAAGCCTAAAATTCTCTTTTTGGATGAAGCCACATCGAGCTTAGATGTTGCTTTAGAAAAAGTGGTTAATAAAACTGTTAAAAAATTAAACATTACCCGAGTGATAATAGCCCACAGGCCTGAGACTATTGCAATGGCCGATAGAAAACTATTGCTTTCAGGTGGAAAAATAAAAGAAATTACGAAAAATATCCAATAGAAAATTTTTAATAATATTATTGGAACTTTACTTATACATAAAACTAATTACTTTTTAGTTATTACTATAGTGTGATTATCATGTCATAATATGTTTGATTTTATTATTGACATTCTAAAATGCCAAACACCCTAAACCTCGGAATTTACTCTTTACTGCCTTTAGTCATCGCACTACTTATTGCTTTTAAAACGCGTTCGGCGGTCTTTTCGTTGTTTACGGGTTGTATTGTTGGAGTGGTGATGTTGAGCTTTGGCTCAGGTGAGCACAGCGATAATCCGCTTGTTAATTTAAATAACTTGTTTCAGAATTCTTTGGGCAATGGTGATTTTATATGGATCTGTTTGATTGTGTTTTTGATAGGAATATTGTTTGAACTGTTTAAGCATGCGGGTGTGATTCAAGGGTTTACTCAAAAGATGTCGGTGCGGGCGAATTCGCACAAGTCGGTGGGCTTGACGGCTTGGTTTATGGGATTGGTGATTGTTGATGATTATTTTAGTCCATTGATGTCGGGGGCGGTGATGAGGCCCTTGAGTGATAAAGTGAAGATGTCTCGAGAGAAGTTGGCTTTTATCTTGGATTCGACCACAGCTTCAGTGTGTATCTTGATGCCATTTATGGCATGGGGAACGATGATGACGGGTTTGATCAAAGCACAAGGAGTGGCAGTTGAATCAATTGAACAAGCATTTTCTGTATTTTTGTACTCGATTCCTTATAACTTTTATTCAATTCTATTATTGTTCTTTTCTTTGGCAATTGTATTAAAAATCATTCCTGATTTTGGGCCGATGAAAAAAGCAGAGATTCGGGCCAAAACTACTGGCAAAGTCATTCGAGATGGCGGCATGCCATTGTTAAATTCTGATAACAACATTACTAGAATAATCGAAAATGTTAACTTGAAACTAGAGTTTCTGATGCCAGTCTTGATTGTGTTTGGCAGTATTATTGCCAGTCTGTGGTTATATGGCAGTGTTAAGATTGTTGAGTCATTCATGGCTGCTATTTTGTATTTAATGATGATTATGGCATTTAAAAAACGCTTTGAAAACATAGAGCATTTAACAAGATTGGTTGTCGATGGGGTCAAAGAAGTGATGCCTGCCATTGTTATTATTTCTTTGGCATACAGTATAAATGGTGTGACCAAAGAATTGGGAGCGGCTACTTATATTATTGAAATTACCAATGATTACATGAACCCTACATTATTAGTGGCCATGACATTTGTGCTCACAGCTTTATTTTCATTTGCAACTGGCACATCATGGGGAGCTTATGCTTTAATGATTCCACTTTCATTGCCAATGGCTTACTCGCTCAATGGTGGAGTGGTGGATAGTTTGTTACTACAGACCGTGGCAGCCATTGCTGGTGGCGGAATATTTGGAGACCATGCATCACCTGTGTCGGATACATCAATATTGGCATCAACTGGAGCAGGCAGTGACCACATGGATCATGTAATTACTCAGTTACCTTATGCTTTGACTGTTGCAATGATAACCACAGTAATTTATATTGTTATTTAAGATACACGAGATATTTTATGAACGAAGAGACTAAATCACAAGAACCCAATAAGTATGAATACAATCCAATATATGATGAACACTTAAAAGGGTTAAATGGTTGGTTGATTCTGGTTGGAATCGGTATGTATTATACGCTTTTTTACAATTTGTATTATATTTTGACCAATGTTATCAACAATGGTGGCTGGTCGATTCTGATGCAACCTTTCAATAACCTAAATCATCAAGAAGTAGATTGGTTGCCTGTTGTTGAGATATTATTGTATTTTTTTACAACCATTTTAATGGTGCAATTGTTGTTATTGTATTTCTTTCAGAAGAAAAATTTCCCAAAGTGGTATATCGGACTTAAATTGTTGGCTATGGTTATCGTCTTTTTAGAATTGTACTTGGTTTATTATGAGCTTCCTTATAATAACTGTCTCTTATACACATCTCCGAGCCCACGAGACAGGCAG
>CAJXVJ010000242.1 GCA_913061105.1 uncultured Alcanivoracaceae bacterium
GAGATTTCTGCCTGTCTCGTGGGCTCGGAGATGTGTATAAGAGACAGGCATAATATTCTACGATTTCATTTCTTGTCATCATGCCATCAATATTGGTTGGCATCATGCGTATGGCTTGCATTTGTGGAGGGTCATTTTTTTCAACCCAATAGGCCAATGAACAACCTAGGTCCATTAATGGAGAACCAATAGTCGTCATTTCCCAATCTAGTACTGAGATAATTTTGTGCGGTGCTTTGGCTGAAAGTACCACATTATCGAATTTATAATCGTTGTGAATTAAACAGGTTTCAGTATCACTGGGTTGGTTAGTTTCTAGCCACTGCATCAATTCAACTGCAGGTAACGAATCTTCTGTTAATGCATTCACATAACGCTTGTTCCATCCAGAAATTTGTCGTTGAATATAACCTTCGCCTTTGCCTAAATCAGAAAGACCAGATTTTGAAATATCAATATTATGTAAAGCCACATGCACATCAATCAAATCTTTGCAAAGAACTTGAGCCATTTCTGTGTTTACAGGCATAGGAAATGATTTTCTGGCAATAATACCCGATACTTTTTCCATCAGATAAAAAGGTCTGCCAATAATATCATTATCATCACAATACAATAAGGTTTTTGGAGAATAGTCAAAGCAAGATTCAAGTGAGTTCAAGACTTTGAATTCTCTGCCCATATCATGTGCACCTTTTATATTGGCTCCGCGTGGGGCAGTTCTGAGAATAGCATAATGTTCATTCCAATTGATCTGGTAGGTTAAATTTGAAGCACCTCCTGGAAATTGCTGAACTTGCAATTCATCTTGTATACTAAAGTTATCTAAATGAGTGCTTAAATACACTGATAATTTATGTTTGTCTAGACTGTCTTCATTTCTGACATTGTTTGGTTTATCAATAAATTCATTGTGCATTTTGTTTTACTCGTTAAGTGTATGAGGCAATGATATGCCATGGTTCAAGAAAGCCATAACTGAAAAACAAAATTCCTCAATATTAATTTTTCTTTGTTTGTATTTCCAACGTTTTAAGTACCAATCATGTAACAAAGGTTTGATGTGTGTGGCCATTGTTTTTGGACTGAGAGTATTGCTATAAATCTTTAGTTCTTGCCCTTTAGATATGGCTTGCATTATCTTGTTTTCCATCATTAGCTCTGATTGGATGGCATATTTCTTTTGTTCCTTATTCAAATTTTTACTTTCCATAAAAGCGAAAAAGAACCAGGGTTGCATGATTTCACTTAGATAAATGTGGCTTTTAATGGTGTTTTCCAATGTCTGATAGTCATCAGATATGTCCACTTGTATCATTATATTTTCTGCAAAATGATTAAGAAACTGATGAATATACAATGACAATTGTTGCTTGTTTTTAATATACGCATACAAACCACCCATGCTAATCTGGGTCTCATCAGATAGTTGTCTCAAGCTCATGTTTGAGAAACTTTGTGATGCTGAAAGCTTAAAGGTGGCATTTATTATTATAGCCAGTTTATCCACGGCAATGTTTCTGTTTTTTATATCAATCGTTTCTTCAAACAAATCATAAAATTCAGCAAATAATTCTGAATCCTTTAATTGGTATTTTTTTTTGAATTGTTTGAAATTCATCATTATTATGTCTTTAGGAATTGCTTGGCAGCTACAATTTTGTGTACTTCATCTGCACCATCATAAATACGTGCAGCACGTTCTTCGCGGTAAAAAAATGAAACAACAGTATCATCAGTCATGCCCAGTGCACCCAATGATTGCAAAGATCTATCCACAACTTTTTGGACAACATTGGCAGTATGAAATTTTATCAAGGAAACCATGTTTTTTGATTGCTGGAAACCATTTTGTTCAATGCTCCATGCTGTTTGTAAAACCATTAATCTGGCTGCTGCTAGTTCTGCTAAAGATTCGGCAATTTGTGCTTGCATTAAAGGCTGTTGAGCCAATACTTGAGTGGCTGAAATTTTGCGTTGGTTTAGAAAGTTTTTACTGATATTAATACACCGTTCACCAATTCCAAGCCAGCGCATACAATGCTGAATACGACCTGGTCCAAGTCGTTCTTGCGCCAGAGCAAAGCCAGATCCTACCTCACCTATTAAGTTTTCTTGGGGAACTATACAGTCATTGAAATCAACTTCTGCGTGGCTAAAATAACCTTTGCCTTCTGATCCCATTACCGAGATATTACGAACGATCTCATATCCTTCGGTATCAGTAGGTACAATTATCATGCTAGCACGTTGGTGTTTTTGAGCATTGCTATCTGTAACAACCATGGCGATTGTAAAGGCAGCTCCTTCTGCTGCTGTTGTAAACCATTTGCGTCCGTTGATGTGCCACATGCCATTGTTTAACTCTGCTGTTGAATCTAGTAATGTGGGGTTCGAACCAGCAGTATGCGGTTCGGTCATGGCAAAACAACTGCGAATTTCTCCCGCAACCAAAGGATTTAACCATTTTTGTTTTTGATCATCAGAACCAAACATGTGCAATAACTCGGCGTTGCCAGCATCGGGAGCTTGACAACCAAATATAAAGTGACCCAATGGTGATTGGCCTAGGACTTCCCCAATCAATGCCAAATCCATTAAATTGGTAAATGAACCACCCACATCTGATGGCATATTTGCTGCCCACAATCCCAGTTTTTTAACTTTTGCTCTGCAATTTTCTAACGCTGGAAATAGCTCTGACCATTGATGATTTAAAAGCAGCTTTTCAAGCGGATAAACTTCTTGGTGAAGAAATTCATTAATAACATTAAGTTTTTCTTGTGTTGATTGGCTAATTGTAAAGTCCATGTGAGTTTCCTAAATTGATTCTGTACAATTCTAAATGGTTGTTTTCTTTTTGTCAATATCGAACGAACGTTCGATATTTATTTGTCTAATTTCAGAAAATAGTTTAATATGGTTATTCATAGAAAAATTAAACTAAACATATGAAAAATATCTTAATAACAGGAGCAGCAAGCGGATTAGGAGAAGCCATTGCTAACCTTTATGCCAATAAAGGCTGGAACATTTTAGTCGTAGATATTCAGGATGAATTGGGATTAAAATTTGTTGATGAATTAAACAACAATGGAAAATCAGCTGAGTACTACCATTGTGATATTGGAAAAAAGCAAAGTTTTGATGAATTGTTCCAGGTGATTAGTGCCAAGCATGAATGCATCGATATATTGGTTAATAATGCTGGTGTTGCCAGTGCAGGTACATTGGCCAGTACCACT
This sequence comes from uncultured Alcanivoracaceae bacterium, assembly GCA_913061105.1. Lineage (GTDB taxonomy): Bacteria > Pseudomonadota > Gammaproteobacteria > Xanthomonadales > Marinicellaceae > NORP309. Next base: position 3,246 of record CAJXVJ010000242.1, read on the forward strand.
GAGGCTGAATGGAAAAAGCTTATTGATTTAGATTTAATGAGTGTTATTTATGGAACCATGGCTATGCTGCCATTATTAATGAAATCCAAAAAAGCCCATATTGTAAGCACCGCCAGTTTTGCAGGCATTGCATTGATGCCAGGAATGATGAGCTATAATGTAGCCAAAGCAGGGGTCATTGCTTTTTCAGAAACATTACATGGTGAAATGGCGCTCCACAATATAGGAGTCAGCGTGGCTTGTCCTGCATTTTTTCAAACTAATTTAGTCAGTTCCATGACAGGAGCATCTGAAAAAACCAAGGGATTTATCGACAAACAAATGCAAACATCAGGCATATCTGCCGATGATGTGGCTGCAGATATCTATAAAGCAGTAGATAACAAAACATTTATGGTTATCACTCACAAAGAGTCTAGAAGACAGTACCTATTAAAACGACTGTTTCCTAATTTTGCGCTTAAAAAGAAAGTACAATTATTTAAACAGATAATGAAAGGCATTAAACAGTAAGATGAAAAATATGAAAAAGTGGATGATATACGGTGCCAATGGCTATTCGGGAAAATTAATTGCAGAACAAGCAATCAAACAGGGTCTAAAGCCAATAGTAGCAGGAAGAAACAAAGCTTCAATTGAAGCAATTTCAGAGCAGTTAGATTGTCAACACAGAGTATTTGATTTATCAGATAATTCAATTGCTCAATACTTAGATGATATTTCAGTCGTCATCCATTGTGCTGGACCTTTCTCACAAACGGCTGAACCAATGATTAAAGCCTGTTTGCAAAGTAAAACACATTATCTTGATATAACTGGTGAAATATCTGTATTCGAGTTGGCAAAATCTTATGATCAACAAGCCAAAGGTGCCGGTGTAGTTCTGTGTCCTGGTGTTGGGTTTGATGTGATTCCAACTGATTGTTTGGCATCTCAATTAAAAGAATTAATGCCTGATGCCTCACATTTGACACTGGGTTTTGATTCTAAATCTGGTTTCTCTCCAGGTACTGCTAAAACCTCAGTTGAAGGACTGGCCAGTGGTGGAAGTGTCAGAAAAGATGGTGAGATTATACAAGTACCGTTGGCTGCAAAAACCCGAAAAATTGATTTTGGCAATGGTGAAAAATTGGCCATGACCATCCCATGGGGCGATGTTTCAACGGCACACTTTACTACCGGTATTCCTAATATTGAAGTTTATATTCCAGCTTCTCCAAATTTAGTTAAAAAGCTTAAACGCATGAACTATTTACGGTGGTTTTTGGGCATGGGGTTTGTCCAAAACTTCATGAAAAAACGCATAGACAAATCAGTCAAAGGACCCAATGAAGAACAAAGATCAAAACTAAAAACCTACTTATGGGGCGAAGTTAAAAATGCCAAAGGCGAAGTCAAAGAACTGAGACTGGTGACCAGTAACGGCTATACATTAACCGTCACAGGTGGATTAAAAATGGTAGAGCACACCTTAAAAACTGAAAAGGCTGGATATTTCACACCCAGCACATTGGTGAATAATCAATTATTAACTGAGATTGAATGATTGTAATTACAATGAAAAACAGATTAAAAATAAATCCAATGTAGCGGCGCGATTTATCGCGTCATTTTAAAATAAAAACAAGATCAAGATCAAAAGAATTTAACCATTGAGCGCGCGGGCGGCTCGCCCGCATTTTTGAGTATGTAAACTTATTTGTAATAAGTTGTAGAAGTTCAGATTTTTAATTTTTTATTAAAATAGGATAATTAAAAACTTTGTCTCATTAAACGGTCGTTTTATGAGATAGGGTAAGTTTAATTATTACTCTTGTATTTTTTTAAAGCTAAAAACACTACCTTTTTTAATTACAATGTGATGTGTTTCACCGCCTAGCGAGCCAAAAAAGCCAAGGTTTCCTCGCATAGTAATATCCTCTAAAAACTCAAAAGAAATTATTTCTTTCCAGTTTTTACCTTCTATAAATTCAATTTTAATTGCTCCAGAACCTTGAAGCTTTTGGTAAACATCAGGGTCATTGGTTTTATCGTGACTATTTACCTTATCACAATTACAGTTCCCTGATTGACTAAACCATTCCCAACTAAAACCGCCGTGATTTTTATCAATACTCAACCCAAAACCAGAAATTTCAGGCTCTCTATAAACACAGCTGCTTAACCCGAATTTTTCCCATAGAATTAGCCTCTTATCTGAACAAGAATTGGCTCCACTCTTTTTTAAAACGGTAATATCACTATTGTTATAGACTAAGTTTTCTTTATGCAGAAGTTTATTACCTTCATTTGTTAATTCATAAATTTCAAAATTTATTTCATTACTTAATACAGGAGCTGTCTCTTATACACATCTGACGCTGCCGACGATCTA
>CAJXVJ010000243.1 GCA_913061105.1 uncultured Alcanivoracaceae bacterium
ACGAGATTTCTGCCTGTCTCGTGGGCTCGGAGATGTGTATAAGAGACAGTGGATACCCTGGCGAATTTTTTATTGATAAGAGCCAGATAGGCCTCGGGGGTTAGTTTAACCAGTTCTGGTGAAAAGGAACCATCAGTGATACGCTTGACTTGTTTTAATGAATGTTTGAGGTGATCGATAAGTAGCGGATTGCCAATTTCCAAACAAATTTTATCGTTGTCTTTGAGAAATACTGGATCTTTTAATATCTCAAACAATTCATTATCTAGATTACCATCACTGCTGCTGCGAAGATTGGCTTCATACAATAATCCACGTGCTTTACTTCTGGTCACACGTAAAGATGACAGCAGTGCATAGATTTCTGGGTTTTTATCAAATATCTTGAGCTTTTGTAATATTTGAAACAAAGCGATATCTACCTCGCGTTTCGGCAATGAACCAAAAGCAGGTGTGATATACAATTGAATGAATTCTACAAAGGCTTGTTTAACCTTTTCTGGTTCTACTGTATTTAGTTTGTAAATTAGCTGGTCTTTGGTTAGTGGATTACTCATGGAATTACCTTTTTTATTGTTAGTGGGTTTAAAAAATTTATAAGTCAATTATACAATGAAGCATTCTTATTTTTTGCGAATCAGATTATAAAAATCAAAGCTCTATAAAATTTTACACATACTACTTAATTTTTCTAAGGCAGTTTCTATATTTTTATTCCAGGGAATGCCATAACTGATGCGAATAAAGGATTTGTAGCGATTACTGGGTGAAAAAACATCTCCTGGAATAATGCTTATATTCTCTTCTATGGCTTGATAAAACAATTCTTTGGCATCTTTGTTGTTGGGCAGTTTTAACCACAATACCGAACCACCTTGGGGATTGGTGACTTGAGTGTCTTTGGGAAAAACAGCCTGAATTTTTGCTAACATGCGGTCTTTATTGCATTTCAATATCTCTCTTAACCTAATGAGATAACGGTCATATTGGTGCCCCATGATAAATTCTGCCAAAGTCCATTGATTGATTAAGGAAGAAGAACAAGAAAGTGCTCTTTTTATGATTCGTGCTTTATCAGAAAACTTTCCGGCCAACAACCAACCGATTCTGTAACCCGGAGCTGCTGTTTTTGAAAAAGAACTACAAGAAAGTACTAAGCCCTTTTTGGCATATTTTTGTGCTGGCATGCCGCGTTTTTCTGTAAAGTACAAATCGCCATAAACATCATCTTCTATCATGGGAATATCGTGTGATTCTAACAGTTCAACAACTTGCTTCTTTTTGGACTCTGTCATAAATGACCCAAGGGGGTTACTGATAGATGTTGAAAAAACACAGGCTTTAACATTGTGTTGTTTTATGCTCTTTTCTAAATCTTGGTACCAAATGCCATCAACAGGACACAAGGGTATTTCTAAAGCTAACATGCCTAAGGATTCAATCAATTCTATGATGCCAAAATAACAGGGAGATTCAATCGCAATCACATCTCCAGGTTTGGCGACACATTTAAGTGCTATGGCGATGGCTTCTTGTGCTCCATTGGTCACTATGATTTCACTTTGATCAACCTGTAAACCATAATCAAAATATCGCAACGCCAACTGCCTTTTCAAAGGGGGATATCCATCCATGGGCGCATAACTCACAGCTTTTTCTCCTGCTTTAGTGAGTACTTGGCGCATGATTCTGGCCAAGGCTTTCTCAGCAGAATAAGCCGCTGTTGGTGCTGAAATGCCAAGTGGTACCATTTTAGGATTATTAATGGCATTGAATATGTGTTCAATAAAGTGTTGTCGATCCACCATAATTGGGTCTTTTGTTAATCGGCACCTTTTGGGAACTGCCAAAATATTGGCTTGGCCCTTTAGGAAATAACCTGATTTAGGCCTGGCTTCAATCAAGTCTTGGCGTTCAAGTTCTAGGTATGCCAATTTAACTGTTGGTATGCTAACATTCAATTGTTGACTCAGTTTCCTTAACGACGGCAACTTGTCTCCAACTCTCAATACATCAGATTTTTGCATTTTTTTAATCATATCAATGACTTGTTGATACAGGTATTTTTCACTTTCTTTATTTAATACTTGTGACATGGCTTTCTCATACTAATTTTTTTCTATTATAACACAAATCTGTATATGTTACATTTTAAATAAACTGTATCTGTTTAGTTATCAGATGATTCCTATAATGGGATTTAATCATTACATTAGAGGTGTCACATGAAAAATATAGTCTTATACATTGTTACCGTTTTTATTTGGGGATCTACTTGGTTTGCTATTGAGTTTCAACTAGGAGAAGTGGCGGTTGAAGTGTCATTATTTTACCGTTTTGGATTGGCTGCTTTAATTATGTGGGGCTATTGTTTATGGAAAAATATACCATTAAAATTTAGTTTGAAAAATCACGGTTACATAGTACTTCTTGGTTTAGGAAATTTCTCTGCCAATTATGCGATTTTATATTATGCCCAAAACTATTTAAATTCTGCCATGACTTCGATTGCCTTTTCTACCTTGTTGTTAATGAATATTGTCAATACCAGGATATTCTTTGGTAAACCCATAGCCTTAAGAATCTACTTAGGTGCTTTATTGGGATTGGTGGGTATTGTCACATTATTTTGGGATGAATTGGGTGTTATTAATTTTTCAAACGGAACCCTATGGGGATTAGCCCTGGCATTAATGGGTGCGTTGGTGGCCTCTTTTGGCAATATGGTCAGTGTAAGAAACTCTAACTCTGATTTAAACATATTGGCTGTCAATGCTTGGGGCATGAGTTATGGCACTGTGTTATTAATGATCTATGCTTTTTTAAATGGCAGTGAGTTTAATTTTTCCTTTGAAACCAGTTATGTTATTTCATTGTTATACTTGGCCCTATTTGGTTCAGTGATAGCCTTTGCAACTTACTTTAGTTTGCTTAAAAACATGGGGGCCGAAAAAGCCAGTTATTTAATCATACTGTTTCCAATCGTTGCGGTTATATTGAGCAGCTTGTTTGAAGGCTTTAAGTTTACAAACAATATCATTTTAGGTTTTATTCTGGTATTGATAGGCAATGCCATTGTCCTGACTCCAAAAGAAAAGATAAAAATGGCCTATCAAAAAATTATGATTGTTTTTAAATAAGTATTCTAATATTCTTAAATCATGTTTGGGCAAATAGTGTATTTGCCCATTAAGCCACACCAAATTTCTGTTTATACACTTGTGGTGTCATATTGGTGGTTTTCTTAAATAATTTTCTAAAAGCACTGACATCTGCATAACCCACTTTGTAGACAATTTCATCCACAGATAACTGGGTGAGTTCAAAAAGTTTTTTGGCCGACTCAACGCGTTGATTTTGAATATAGGTTTTTATATTGATACCCAATGCCGATTGAAACCTTCTTATCAATGTGCGGTAACTCACATGCAATTGTCCTGCCAGTTGATTAATGGTAAAACTTTTGTGCAAATTCACACGAATCAATTCCACTGCATTGGTCACCAATTCATCTTCAATATCAAATGTCGATGGCAACGACACTTTAAAAGCGGCTTGAGAACTTCTGTTGGTATCAATCAACATGTATTTTGAAACCAACAATGGTAACTCTTTTCCTGCAAACCTTTGAATTATTCTGAGAATTAAATCTTGGTAGGAACTGGCAGCAGCCGAAGTGATAATTGAATCTTCATCAATCAGTATTTCATCATCAAAAAGTTGTACATCTGGATAACGCCTTCTAAAATAATTTGAAAACATCCATGAAGTGGTGACTTTTTTGTTTTTTAATAAACCTGCCTCGGCCAAGAAAAGACTGCCTGTGCAGCTTGAGGCAATAATGCCATTATTCAAAGCTTGTTTCTGCAACCATAGAAATAACACCTGGTTTTGCTGTAGTGATTTTGATATGGCCCTTTCGCCGATTAATGAAACACCAGGGATGTAAATAACATCTGCTGATGTGATTTGTTGAATCGATTGAGTAACTGGGTGAATATAACCATTAGAAGCTTTAACATCATGTGCATCTATTGATACCAATTCCCATTCAAATAACTTTGGGGTATTTTTGTGCATGTATTGGTGTACTAAGTTGGCCGTGTTTAGTAAATCCATGGTGCCTGCCAAACCTGATGCCAGAAAGTCTTCTAACAAGACCAGTACAATTCTTTTGGTTTTAATAGCTTTCATTGTTTGTCACATATAACCTTAATATTGTCAATTCTGCCACTTCTTGTTTGTTATTTCAACCCCTATAATGACTTCATACTCAATAACATTAAATTAATTATGAAATCAATAATCCTAAAAACCATTCGCTTTATCACTAAATTATTAGAAACCATTTCTGGTCGTTTGGCTGGAATTTGGGCCAGTAAGTTGTTTTTTTCACCGCACAAAAAACACAAAAAAAGTTTGAAACTTGAAAACATGAAAACAGAATGGATTGACTTTACATCAACTTTTGGTGATACAGAGCGATGTAAAATATACCAAGCAGGAACAGGACCAACAGTTTTAATGGTTCATGGCTGGGAAGGTTCTGCCTACAGTTATTCGGTATTGAGTGAACAATTAGTCAATGCAGGTTTTAGGGTATTGTTGTTTGATTTTCCAGCCCATGGACAATCTAGTGGAACAAAAACTAATTTAGAGGAATTACAACGACTCATTAAACAATTATCCAGTCAAGAACAAGATTTACACGCCATCATCGGACATTCATTTGGGGCTTTTGCAACGTCCTATGCGATTGCCCTCGATTTAAATGTTAAACAATTCATATCAATCAGCTCCCCTGTGGATATGGATTTTATTGTCGATTCCCTGTGCAAAACAATCGGTGCTTCACCGATCACACGACAACGTTTAATCACAAAAATTGAGGCGATTTTAAAAGCCCCCTATGAATTTGCCTCAATACAACAAAATAAGTTAATATCCAATGTCAAAGGCATGATTATTCATGATCAAAAAGACAAACTTGTGCCTTATCTTCAAGCCAAACAATTGGCTAATATTTGGCCCAATGCCACTTTTGTGACAACCAACGGATTGGGGCACAGCAGAATACTAAAAGATGATACTGTGATAGATAAAATTATAGATTATTTAAAATAAAAAAAAGACCTAAATTATTAGGTCTTTTTCTCTCGATACCCTGAGGAGGTTGGTATTGAGATAAACTAAATCCTTAATTAATGGCAACCCTTGATCAGGTAGGGTTGCCATATAAATTTAATCTCTATTTCTTTCGCGTTTTCCTTTGTGTTTACTACGGTTCGGCTTGCACACAAGAGAGGCTTCTTCTTTGCGAGGCACTTTACATATTCCTTCCATGGCTTTTCCATCGGCATTATTAAAACTACATGCACTTTCTTCTGCTTGATTGGAACAAGCTGAAAAGGCTTCAGCAGGAGGCTTTCCTTTTGGAGGTCCTTTGCGTTCTTTTTCTGCATTGGCCGTATTGAAAATAGCAGACATCAAAAGTGTTAATAATAAAACTTTTATACTTTTTTTGAAAATCGAATTTTCTGACATGTTTTGTTCCTTGATATATTTAAGTTGCTCCCCTGTCTCTTATACACATCTCCGAGCCCACGAGACAGGCA
>CAJXVJ010000244.1 GCA_913061105.1 uncultured Alcanivoracaceae bacterium
GAGATTTCTGCCTGTCTCGTGGGCTCGGAGATGTGTATAAGAGACAGATATAGAATTGCTAATGTATATTCAGACATGAATCCATTACCAGAGGAAAAAATACATCAGGTGTATTCTCAAACGATTAATAATCAAACTATTATTTATGGAGACAACCACCCCTATCTGGCAAAAACATATTTGAGATATGGATTTGCCCTAAAAATATTTGGTGAATACAAAAAATCTAGAGATATGGCTGATAGTGCCATGAAGGTTGCTCTGTCAAATTTTGATGAAAACCATATGTTAACGGCCAGATCAAATATTTTACTATCGCAGTTAAGTATCATCGATAATAAAATTGACTCTGCCATTCCACAATTAGAAAACGCGGTTAAAATTTATGAAAATCAATATGGGGTTGACCACTTTGAAACCAATCAAATAAAAACCACATTAGCGGGATATTATTTAAAAGCAGGACAAGGCGATAAAGCTTTAAAAATGTTAGAGCCTTTGTATGAATTACAGAAAAAACAATTCGGTGAAACTAACAAAGCCACAATTTATGCCAAAATGAATATCATTAAAGCACATGGCCTCAAAGGAGACCATCAACTCGCGATTAATGAAGGTTTAAAGCTATTAACATTGAGTCAAAAAAACCTAGGCAAAGAGGCCATTCTAACAGTTGGAGTCCAAATGGGATTGGCTGAAAGTTTTCTGAATACTAACAATAATGTTCAATCTATTCAATTGTCAGAAGAGCTGTTAACTTTTAGTATCGTTGATAACAATTATAGGTACAAACAAAAAGTGACCGATTTACTTAATCAAGCCCTAGAAAATAAGACCGAAAATGACTAATTGCCTATTGCTTTTTATTGATTTAAACCCTATAACATCACTTTAAAATTTTTATTAAAAAAATGAGAATAATCATTTGTTGCATTGTGTTTCTGGTTTCATGTAGTCAAAATGAACCAACGACACCTACTATCACAAAATCTGAATCAAAAGAAAGCCCTAAAACATTTACCATATTGGCTCTTGGGGATTCACTTACTGAAGGTTTAGGTGTCAAACAAGAGGACAACTATCCTTCTATTTTAGCTAAAAATCTTCCCAGCAATATCGAAGTCATTAATGCAGGCTTGAGCGGAGAAACCACCAATGGTTTAAAAAACAGATTGAGTTGGGTGTTAAAACAAAAACCTGATTTAACCATTCTGAATATTGGTGCCAATGATGCCATGCGAGGGTTGCCGCTTGAATTAACCAGAAACAACATCGATGAAATCATCACAACCATAAAACAAGCTGATTCGGATGTCATTCTTGCTGGTATGCAAATTTACAACAATTTAGGCAAAGAATACGTAGAAGGTTTTAGTGGCATATATCCTGAATTGGCTAAAAAACACAAAACACCACTGATTCCATTTTTTCTAGCAGATGTTGCAGGTGATCCAAAACTCAATCAAAATGACATGATACACCCTAATTTTGAAGGTTATAAAATAATCGTAAAAAATAATATTTTGCCTACTGTCAATCAATACTTAAAACAAAAAAATTATGAATAAACTATTAATATCTGAAAACATCAACAAATCTTTCCAGTTAGAAAACCAACCCATAGACGTTTTAAAAGATGTATCAGTGAGCATTCACCAAGCCGAATTTGTCGCCATAATGGGCAAATCTGGTTCTGGAAAATCAACATTAATTAGCATATTGGCTGGTTTGGACCACCCTGATTCAGGCTCTGTTATGTTAAAAGATACTGATTTAACCCAATTGAATGAAGATCAACTGGCTCTAAAAAGACAGAGTGACATCAGCTTTGTTTTCCAATCATTTCATTTAATTCCGACATTGACTGTCGCTGAAAACATAGGTTTTCCATTAAAAATCAGTGGTGAATTCAGCCAGAAGAAAGTGGATGAGTTATTGGATAAGGTCGAATTAACACACCGCCAAAATTCTTTCCCTCACCAATTATCAGGTGGCGAAAAACAAAGAACTGCGATAGCAAGGGCATTGGTAACTCAACCACAGATCTTGTTTGCAGATGAACCAACTGGTAATTTAGATGAAAAAAATGCCAATAGCGTGATGCAACTACTAATCGATTTACAAAAAGAATACCAAACAGCTTTGGTAATTGTTACCCATGATCCCGCCATTGCCGGACTGGCTGATCGCACTATTCACATTGTCGATGGTAAAATCAAGTGAATGTTATTGTTTATCGAGAATGGTTAGGCAATAAACTCTACCCTATTTTATTTAGCCTATGTATCATTGTATCAATGGCCGCATTTTTGACTTTAGATGCGCTACAACAATCAGTGAATGAATACATAAACGACAACCAAAAACAAATTGTTGGTGGTGACATTGTTGTTACCCACAATCAAGCATTTCCGGATGATTTAGTCGCCAGAGTATCAGAATTAGAACAAGATTCGGTTGTTAGAGAATTTCAATTCAATGCCATAGCCTATAACAATGACAGCTCCTTGTTAACTAGGGTAAAAGGCGCCAGTAGCGCCTATCCATTATATGGTGAACTTGTCCTTAAACACAACAATGGTAGCTGGGAAACAGGCTCAGTATTGGTTGAGCAACAAGTCCTCAGCAGCCTCAATGTGACCGTTGGAGACACCATCCAAATTGGTGAAGCCAGCTTTGTTATTCATGATGAAATCATAACCGAACCAGATAGGCCTCTAACAGCATTTGGTTTTGGTGCACGTGTGATTATGCACGAGGAAGACTTAGAAAAAACCGCATTAATGGGTCAAAAAAGTCGCATCAATTACAGATTAGAAATAAAAGTTGCAGAATTACCAAAACAAGCTTTATATCAAGATTTGATTGCACTGACTGAAAACACCAAAATTTCAGTTAAAACTGCTGAACAATCTAACACCAGTATTTCAAATTTAAGCCAAAACTTTTTGGTATTCTTAAAACTATTGGTTGTGGCTGTTATTGTTTTATCTGGCATCGGAATTATGAGCATAGTTCGCGCCTTTGTTAGCCGTCAAACAAATACCAATGCAGTGCGCATTGCCTTGGGAGAAAAAAGCACTTCTGTTGCCCATTCTTACAGGGTTTTGTTTTCGGCCATGGCCGTCTTTTCAGTTATTGTTGCTTGGTTTATTAGTCTACTGGTTTTGTATTTAGGTAAAGACGTTTTTTCTGCCATACTCCCAAATAACATTGATTTAAATATTGCATGGTTTAGCCTAGCCAAAGCCATGGTCATTGCACTGGCATTGACATTATTGATGACCCATCTGTCATTGAAAAGCATTAAACAAATTAAACCAGTTGCCGTTTTACACCAACATGAAACCAAAAATACCTTATCTAAAACTCCCTGGTTGTGGTTACTGATTGCAGGTGTTGCGACATTGTTATTGCTATATTCTGAAATTGATAACCTAGCACAAAGCTTACAAATATTTATTGGTCTTATTGTTATCTGGTTTTTATTTGCCTTATTAACAAAACTTTTGATGACAATTATCAGGTGGTTACTCAACAAGAAAATAATCCGTCAATGGATGGTTGTATTGGCGTTGCAAAACATCTTCAGAAAAGGCAACCAATCTAATCTATTTATCACAGCCTTGTCGATGACAACAATGATCTTGGGCAGTATCACAATATTGGACCATTCAATTCAACAACAACTGATTTCAACCTACCCTGAAGATGCACCTAATTTTTTCTTACTCGACATTCAAACGGATCAACAAGAAGGCTTGAATGAAATGTTTGAAGGCCAACTCACCTATTTCCCAGTCATTCGCGCAAGAATAGATTCTGTGAATGGCGTAAAAACAGATGTTTTAAAAACAAAATTGGGCCGTTATGACAATATTAGCCGAATGTTTAACCTCAGTTATGCCACACAAGTATTAGAAACTGAGAAAATGTTAACCGCTACTAATGACAATGAATTGTTTGCCTTAACCCCTGAAGACATTGTGCCGTTATCAATCCTCGATAGTTTTGCCGAATTTTTACAAGTCGGTTTAGGTGATGAAGTTACATTTAACGTTCAAGGCATTAACATTAAAAGCCAAATTACCAGTGTTAGACAACGCTTAAAACGTGGACCCAGTCCGTTTTTCTATTTTATTTTCCCACCTGATGTAATGAAAGATGCGCCACAAATTCGTTTTGCAACGGGCAAAGTAAGCGATGACCAACGCGTCATCATGCAAACCGCCATTGCTAAAAAATTCCCAGGAATCACAACCCTTGATGGCGGTAGTATTGCCAAAAAACTCAAAGGCTTTGTCGATCAACTCAAACAACTGGTACAAATATTTACTGCCTTGAGTTTATTTGCAGGCTTATTGATATTTGCCACTTCATTGGTCTCCACATCTCAAGACCGCTTGCGGGAGAGTTTTTATTACAGAATGATGGGCATGTTAGGCAAAGACTTACTCAAACTCACATTAATCGAATTTATCGCTCTGGGGTTATTTGCATTTAACTTGGGCGTTACCATTGCTGTGATTATATCAGCCCTGATTACCAAATATTGGTTCGCACTTGAATTCATATTCCCTTGGGAAATATTCGTATACGCAAGCATAGTTTTAATTATTATTCTGACAATCATCAGCCTCATGTATAACTCATATGTCAAAAAATCCAATGTGAATGACTATTTGAAGAGCGTTTGATACAATTAGTAATTAGTAATTAACAATTAGTAATTAAAGATCAAGATCAAGAGCAAGATCAAGAGCAAAACAAGATCAAAATCAAAATAAGGAACGCAGAGAGCGCTAAAGAGACGCAGAGGTTCGCAATGATTTTATTTTATTTATACTAGTCGCAGGGTGGGCTTGCCCGCCAATTTGATATTGATTCTACATCGAGGCAACTTAAAATGCTGTTGGTGGGCAAGGCCACCCTACAACATAAATAAATAAATTTAAAAATATTTTTTTAAACTAATTTCGTTATGTCCATTTGGGTTACTAATAATTTTATTATATTCAATTTCTGCAAACTTAATAAATTCAGGCAAGTCAAATTCATGCACCCAATGTTCAAATTTTATTTTTCTTTTTAAATCTTCTTCAGCAAACATTGAGATTTCATATTTAGTATTTAATCCTAAATATATACTTCTAGGGAATTTAATACATTTGTCAGCTCTTCCTTTTAACGAGTCAAAATAGGAGTGTGACATTGAATAATCATAGTATTTATCGTATTGATTATTCTCTTCAACAATCTCCCACTTATCATCGTCGTTAACTTGGTTTAAAAATTTTCGAATTCTTTCCGAAATGGAACCACCATCTGGAAAATATTTTGGTGTGTTTTGATTCAACAACTCAACACTATTGCTGATAAACCAATTAAAATAAAACAACAGATCATAAATTTCTTGAGTTAATAGGATTATTCTATTACCTGCATTATCAACTAATGTCGTAGTTAGCAGCCCATATACAGACCTTTCCTCCTCATCTGGATATGGATGTTCAATTACCTTATATCTGTCTCTTATACACATCTCCGAGCCCACGAGACAGGCAGAAATCT
>CAJXVJ010000245.1 GCA_913061105.1 uncultured Alcanivoracaceae bacterium
TCTGCCTGTCTCGTGGGCTCGGAGATGTGTATAAGAGACAGCTTATAAACCATTTGCGCAACATTTAATAGACAATAAAGTCATCGCCACGCCATCAGAATTACATGGTCATGCCAGTGGTATGATTGTTGTTAACAATGACGTTGATGTAGAAGAATGGGTGGAATTAATTCTTGAAGATTATTGTTTTGACAGCAGTGACAAAAATAAATTGATTCCGGTATTATCAGCATTGTTTGATTTTGCTAAGGACAAAATCAATGCCGATAATTTTACTTTTAGTGTGCTATTGCCATCTGATGATAATGACCTGTCTTATCGACTCGAAGCCTTGTCTACTTGGTGTGGATCATTTTTAACGGGCATGGCATTTGCTGGCTTGAAATCTGATAAAAATATGCACGATGATGTACATGAATTTATTGTTGATTTAGAAAAAATTTCCAAAGTTGATTATGATACAGAAGGTTCACAAGGAGAAGAAGCAGATTTTGTTGAATTAATAGAATACGTTAAAGCAGGCACAATATTATTATTTGAAGAATTTAAGGTTGATTTGGAACCCTCAGAATTGTCACATTAATTGTTCCAAAAGGTAAATATTTTGGTGTACAATATTACTCTAATCAAAAAGGGTAAAAATATATGTTAGGCATTAAACACATTAAATTTGATTCTATGACTCATGTCTTCCATCACAAAAAAGGCAAGATCAAAAATCAAGGAAGAGGTCTTTCATTTTTTTATTTTGCACCCAGTAGTTCCATTGTTGCTATTCCGTTAGGCAGTAACAATTTACCATTTATATTCAACGAATCTACTAATGATTATCAAACAGTCAGTATTCAAGGCCAAATCAGTTATAAAATATCAAAACCTGAAGTACTTGCCGATGTTTTAGATTTCACCATTAAAGACAACGGCCAATATAAGGTTAATGACATTGAAAAATTAAACCAAAGAATAATCAATGCAGCTCAGACGGCGACTTCATCTTTGATACATGACATTAAGTTAAAAGAATCAATTCGGTCAGCCACAACAATTGAACAAAAAATACGTGAAGGGTTTGGGTCATCTGAAATGATTGATATGTTGGGCATTGAAATATTAGGAGTAAATGTACTAGCGGTATCGGCAACACCAGAAATGCTCAGAGCGCTTGAGACTGAAACAAGAGAACAGTTGCAACAAGAAGCGGATGAAGCCATTTACTTGCGCAGAAATTTTGCTGTTGAGCAAGAACGTATCATCAAAGAAACAGAGCTCAATACTGAAATTGCCGTAGAAGAAAAGCGCAAACAAATTTCAAAGAAAAAGATGGAAACCAAAGTCATGCAATCTCAAAATGACAGGAAGTTAAAAGAGATGAATCTAGATACCGACATAGCCATAGAAAAACAAACCAAAGAATTACTAGAGCAGAAAATTGCCAATGAGAAAAAACAAGCCGATTCACAAGGTTATGTGATCGAGAAAACCATGAAACCTTATAAAGACATGGATTGGAAAGTACTCACCGCATTAACCAACAATACTGATCCAAAATTCAATCTATCATTGGCCTTTAGAGAATTGGCACAAAATGCAGATAAAATTGGCAATCTAAACATGAGCCCAGACTTGTTAGAATCAATTATGAGTAACAACAATACCCAACAGTGAAAACAAACAATAAAGAATACGCCATAATTGTTAGAAGTAAAACAAGATTAGAAGCGCTAATCGAACGGTTTAATACCAAAGCACAAACCAAGTTCTATATTGAATCTTTGGGTAGCAATTATGAAGATTATGAAAGGGAACATGAAATTTTCTATGCTTCATTAAATAGCGTACAAACTCAATTATCTAAAATCATCAAACACAAAACCATAGATCGGTCTTTTTTGCCTTCCTATATCTTTAGCAAAAATAATATTATCATAGTTATTGGACAAGATGGGCTGGTTGCCAATACTGCCAAATATTCTAAAGGCATACCAATGGTCGCAATCAATCCTGATAAATTACGTTATGATGGCATCTTATTGCCATTTGATCCCGCAAATTTTATCATGGGAGTCGAATCTGTAATGGGAAACCAACAACAGGTCAGAAATGTGAGGTTTGCTGAAGCAAAACTCAACGATGGGCAAAGTTTATTGGCATTCAATGATTTGTTTATTGGGCCTTCAACACATGTTTCAGCACGATATAATATTAGCTTTGCTGGAAAAACTGAAGAGCATTCGTCTAGTGGATTAATTGTTTCAACAGCTGCCGGAGCAACCGGTTGGTTGAGTTCAATCTTCAATATGGCATACGGTATCAGCGATCGTTTCGATTCCCCAAGAAAATCTAAGCGTTCTAAATCTATGAAAAAAGCCCCACAACCACAAGAACATATACACAAAAGACCTCAAGTAAAAAACGATGAATTGTTATTTGCTGTTAGAGAACCATTTAAGAGTATCAGGACCCAAACTGACATAGTCGCAGGCATAGTTAATAATCGTCAGCAATTAGTGATTGAATCATTGATGCCAACAAAAGGCATTATATTCAGTGATGGTATTGAAACGGATTTCATAAAATTTAACAGTGGTTCGATTGCCACAATAGGCATAGCCAGCAACAGTGCCAATATTGTCACAAGTTAACATTACAATTATTGAAGTAAAAAAAACCCTGTAAAGCGCAGCTAAACAGGGTTTTTTAGTGGGACTTACAATTTTATTAATTCATCCAATACACTTCTTTAATCCATAATTGAATCCTTTGTTTTTGTTCCGAAATGGATAAATCATCGACCATTTCGAGCATGAATCCATTGGCAATTATACTGTGGCTGGAGTAGTCATATATTATCGGGAAATCGTATGAATTATTTTGATTGATTTCATTGACATAATCAACAATGAAAAATTCACCTGTGTTTTCAAATCCATCACTGAATACAAGGTCGGTCATAGTGACATTAAATGTATAGACTCCAGATGTATCATTTCCTTGATGTGCTGTGCCACCGTTGTCTGTCATGCTAATGTCGATTAAAGCTACACCTGGGTTAAGACTGAAATCTATCGTTAGGTTTCCAATATTGTCAATTTCTATATTATCAATAACATCCATAGAATCAGAGTTTTCGGTGACAGTATAGTGCAAAACTTGTTGTGAAGATTCATTATTTGGACCGAAAATAATGTTGCTTGTGAAGTTTGGTAACACCAGTTGATTCTGATCTGTATTTGATTGAATGTCTCCAATTATGTCAAAACTTGGTGCGTCATTGACACAGTTGACTGTCATATTGACACTGGTTGTTGTGCCACCATTTAATGTATAGGTGAAATCATCAGTTACATTGCCATCATTACAGTAATTCAAATTGGGTTTATAGGTCATATTATTGCTGTAATTGATAACAGTACCATTACTTGGTTGGGTGAAATCAATAATTGACATAGGACCGTCATCAACATCAGAATCATTATCTAGCACATCTAACTGGCTAAAATCTTGGTCTTCATTGACTGAAACTGCATCTAATACCGCAATTGGCAAATCATCAACACAAATTACGGTAATGGAAACAGTCGCTTGTGAACCACCATTTAGTGTATAGGTGAAATCATCGGTGGTGTTTCCATCATTACAATAATCAGAGTCTGGAGAATAACTTAATCGACCTGCAGTAGAGCCAACACTGCCATGAGAGGCTTGAGTATATGATTCAATAAAGATAGTACCATCATCAACATCAGTGTCATTGTTTAAAACTTGGATATGAGTCACACCGAGGTCTTCTGTTATTGTGTTTGTATCAGCAACAGCTATAGGGGCATCATCAATACAATTAACACTCACTTCTACAGTGGCAGTTGAACCTCCGTTTAGTGTATAAGTGAAGTCATCAGTTATTGTGCCATCATTACAATAGTTATCATTTGGGAAATATTTAACTATAGTGCCATTAATAGCAATTGTAGTCATGCCATTATTGGGTTGGGTTATATCGGTTACAATTTTTTGTCCATTATCGACATCCGTATCATTGATCAATACGTCTATATTTACACTGAAAATATCTTCATCAACTGTTAAGGAATCTAAAACAGCTACTGGTTTTTCATCAACATCAAAAATATAGGCAGCACCAGAATTAAATGTTTGACCTTCTGTGCCATCATCAAAATAACTGCCAATAATGGCTTTGTCATTGTCTAAATCTATGGCATTACCAAAAGCATCCGTAAATCTTGTTGGTGAATCTGTGTGCAAAATCAATTTAATAAAATCCCAGGAATTGCCATTGTAATAATAACTGTAGACAGATCCTGAGCTTAATGCATTACCATCATCGTTACTTACAGCGCCAATAAGAACTTTATCACCATTTATTTTTACCGCACCTCCATAACGGTCACCAGAACCAGGATCATTGGCATTGAGTTTTAATCCAGTATCCCATGATGTATTTGTTGGGTTATAATCAAAAATATAAGCCGAGCCTGAATTAAGAATTGTGTCGTCGTTTCCATAAGCTCCCACTAATACTCTATCACCAGATAGGCTTATATCGATTCCAAAATTATCATGTTCCGCCATATCAGATGCTTGTAAAATTTTAGTTTCGTTCCAATTAGTTGCACCTTTTTCAAACACATAGACGGTGCCAACGCTATCACCTGCTGTTATGTCATCAGAATTGGGTGAGCTTACAACAGCTCGGCTTGCATTGATGTCAACCTTATGACCAAACTTATCAGAGGCAGCTGGGTTAGAAGCCGTTAATTTATCTGTTTCAATCCAATTACTGCCATCAAAATCAAATATATAAGCAGATCCTGATCCACTGAAAGTATCATCGTCAAAAGGAGAGCCAACAATTAACTGATTATTTTCTAAACTGATTGATGTTCCAAATTTATCATAACCATCTACATCTGCAGGAAATAATCGGTGTGCTTCATTCCAAGCATCATTCACATCTCTTTTGTAAATGTAAACAACGCCAGCTTGTGGTTCATTACCAGCTTGTTGTTGGTTATCTACAAGAGCATTAGGTGCACCAATAGCAATGGTATCACCTGAAATACTGACAGAAGCACCAAAGTTTTCAAAGGCTTGTGGTGGTGTTAGTTTAACAATTTCTTGCCACTGGCTGCCGTCGTATTTAAATACATAAGCGGCACCGTATCTGTCTCCTTCAATTTCAGCTTGGTTCGCACCAACAACGGCATAATCTCCGGAAAGCCCAGCTGAAGTACCAAATAAATCAACCATTGCACCATCACTGGCGATTAACTTTTGTTGTTGAATTGCTGCTGATAATTGTATTGAGAAAAATAATGAGAGTATTAGTGGGGTAAGTTTTTGTTTAAACTTATGGTTCTTAGAGTGCATATTGTATCCATATTTATAATAATTACTCCTGTCTCTTATACACATCTGACGC
>CAJXVJ010000246.1 GCA_913061105.1 uncultured Alcanivoracaceae bacterium
GAGATTTCTGCCTGTCTCGTGGGCTCGGAGATGTGTATAAGAGACAGACCATTAACAAAAAACCAAAAACTAGCAAAACTTGAAAACAACATCTCCGATAGATTGGAAGCTTATGCCAAACGTCCAAAATCAAAATACATTTCTGCCAGTACCAAATCCTTTGAGTTTGCAAATTACATGCAGACTTGGGTCAAAAAAATTGAAAGGGTAAGCAACCTCAATTATCCCGATGAAGCGAGAATACGTGACTTTGTTGGAACATTGATAATGACTGTTGGGATTAATTCAGAAGGCACCATAAAAGAAATAAAAATTATTAAATCTTCTGGCTTTAAAGCCATAGATGATGCCGCAGAACACTTGGTACAATTATCCGGGCCTTTCGAAGCGATACCGTCAAACAAAAACCAGATTGACATATTGTATATAACAAGAACATGGCAATTTTTACCTGGCAACAAATTAAAACAGAATTAATATGAATGTTAACAATCAAATTTTAATCGCCCTTCCTGATATGCAAGATGAACGCTTTAAACAAGCAGTGATATTGATTTGTGAACACAATGAAGATGGAGCTATGGGACTGGTCCTAAATAACCCAATGGACCTAGAAACTGAGCAAGTTTTTAACGATTTACAATTAAAAGAACCGCTAAGCAATCATACAGTTTTAGATGGCGGACCATTAAAAAGAAACTGTGGATTTGTTATTCACAACAATAACCAGTCTTTTGACAGTTCGATAAAGCTTACAAACAATTTAACCCTGACCACATCAAAAGATTTATTAGAAAAAATTGCCGATCACACTTTTATTGATCAATGGCAGTTAATATTGGGATATGCTGGCTGGAGCAAGGATCAACTTGAGAATGAAATTGCCGAAAATACTTGGCTTACCTGCCCTGCAGATTTGGATCTAATCTTTAATACGGATGTTGACAAACAGTGGCAAAGTGCACTGGCCTTAATTGGTATTAAAGATTATCAAAACATTTCAGGCATTGGACATGCATAACTATATTGGAATAGATTTTGGTCTTGCCAATATAGGCATTGCCATTGGACAATCAATCACAAAAACTGCTTCTGCGTTAATAACCATTCATGTCAATAAAAAATTTACTTGGGATGAATTTGACGATGTCATCAATCAATGGAAACCTGCAGCCATTATAATTGGCAAACCATTAAATGAAGATGGTCAAGAACAATTGACAACCAAACAAGCACACAACTTTGCAAAAAAACTCAAACGTCGTTATCATTTGCCCGTCCATGAAGTCGATGAAAGGTATAGTTCATTAGAAGCTCAAGACGAATTTGCTGATGCCAGAAAACAGGGCAAAGCAAAAAAGAAACATGGAAAAAACCTTGATGCCCATGCTGCAAAAAACATTTTGCAAAGGTGGCTAGACTCACAACTATTTTAAAATATTATGAAACATTTAATCAACATCAATGATTTAGACAAAGGTGAAATTCAGAAGCTTTTTATCCAAGCCTCAACCTTGAATGAAAATACACATACATCTGAATTACTCAAAGGTAAATCTGTAGCCAATCTTTTTTTTGAAAACAGCACTCGGACTTTAATATCATTTGAACTGGCAGCAAAAAAATTGGGAGCAGATGTGATTAATGTCAATATTGCAAAGAGCTCAACACAAAAAGGAGAGACATTAAGAGACACCTTACAAACACTACAGGCAATGGGCATAGATGCTTTTGTTATAAGGCATTCAGATAACGGAATTTGTGAAAAAATCAAAAATTGGTTAAACAAAGACACCATCTTAATAAACGCTGGAGATGGAAACAACCAACACCCAACACAAGCCTTGTTAGATTGTTACACCATATTGCAACATAAACAAAATATTATAGCGTTGAAAATTGCCATTATTGGAGACATAAAGCACTCAAGAGTAGCCAGTTCATTGATTGATTGCTTAAATATTCTAGGAAATAAAAACGTGTTTATTTATGGGCCAAAACCATTATTGCCAAATAGTTCTTCAAAAGCCAATATATGCAATGATTTTGATGAAGCAATTACTGATGCAGATGTCATAGTTATGTTGCGGATTCAAAAAGAGAGAATCGAACAAGATGTCCCTGAAATTGACAATTACCATGAAAATTTTGGACTTAACCGAGATGCACTCAAAAAAGCCAAAAAAGAGTGCATTGTGATGCATCCAGGCCCCATCAACCGGGGCGTTGAAATCAGCTCAGAACTGGCCGATAATTTACCATCTGTTATTCTTGAACAAGTAGCAAATGGGGTGTTAATTCGTCAAGCCATACTGGTACGATTATTTAGTGACATCTAATCTGGTTCTTTTTTTAAAAGACACGATTAACATATAAACACCAATGGCAGCAGCGACATGTTTTAGAGCATGACCACTCATGCCACCTGCCAATAAATTAAATATTTGAGCATCAAAAAATTCTAAAGCTTTTGCAAGAACATAAAAGATTAACAAGTACCAATATCCCTTAACACCGTCGTATTGCGAAGGATATGACAAGATAATTATAGGTATCAAAATAATGGGTAGAAACTGAATCAATGCATAAAAACGCAAGTCACCGACTCCATTTGATTCAGTCCATTGCCAATAAAAAACGGACAACGCACCCAATACCAACAAAGGCAACAACATGAGCTTGCCTTTTTTTACGTTTATAAACTCTGATATTATGATTGCAAATAAAGACATAAATGCCACAGTCATTGGCAACCTGTCCCAAACCAATGTTTCGTTACTTGGAGACAAATGGTAATAACCAGATCCAAATGCAACCATAGCCACACCAAAGAACCATATTCCATAAGCCATTCGCATTTGTGGAATTATTGCCGACCGCTTCAAAGAATACAAACCGTAAATACCTACGATAAAAAATGGGATATTTGACATCACATTCCAAAAATTGGGAACACCAAAAATCTTATTTGTATCTATGAAATTGTGATAGGCCAAGTCCTGTTCGATGGGGTCAATAAAAAATATGGCCAATATTGCCATCATCGAGACTATTGTGATTAGTGGTTTTCTTATTTGTTGCTTTGTCATATATCACCCATTTCTTTGTATAAGAGACCTTTGCACAACCCGTAGAACATGTAAAAAAATTGCTAAAAACTCCACTCATCGTCCCAGCGTTATGCAAAGGTCTCTATAAATTATATTATCTAATTTTCTCTATGAATTTTTGAAATCTAGAGCCTCCAAAACCAATTCTTATGGCATTGATATTTGTCTTAAATAATGTGTTTGGGTACATTAAATATTGGTGTTTACTGGCCATATTTTTAACTAATTCAATTGAACCCAAATCATCTAATATTCTCGCAAATACACAACATCCAGCTTTTGGCAAAAAAACATCAATATTACAATCCATAATTGAATTAAAATCATCTAATAACTTTTTGTTTTTATTAATTATATTTAAATTTCTTAACAACAATTTATCAGCCGACTGCAATAAGGCAGAGACAAGCTTTTCATCTACTTGAGAGTTACAAATAGACAAATATCCCTTAATATTAATCACCTCTTTTCGAAAATCTTCATTCTTACAAACCAACCACCCTACTCTTAATCCAGGTACGGCAAAAGCTTTTGAAATAACACCAATACTGATGCCTTTGTCATAAAGGTCTGCAACTGCTGGTAATCGATCGATTATTTCATGTTCTAAACCCCGGAAAACCTCATCTGACAGTAACCAAACACCATACTTTTCACACAAACTTACAATCTGATTCAATTCATTTAGATTGATTGTTGCACCCGTTGGGTTGTGTGGAAAATTGATAATAAACATTTTACATCCATGCTTAAATTGGTTTTCAATCATAGTCAAATCTAAAGACCAATTATCCGTAGGGTTTAATTCAACGTAATGAACATCACAACCCATGTTTTCTGGAATCTGAACCAATGGCTCAAAAATAGGAGAAACCACCAAAACTCTATCGCCAGCTTTAAGAACGGCATTAAAAGCACAATAAATGGCCTCTTGAGCGCCAGCGTGAGTAATGATATCGTTAGTTGTTATACCGTTATATAGATTCTCAACGAGTGTATGTCTCAAAACTTCAGTACCTTGATCTGGAGCAAAGCCTAAATTGGTGTTTTTTATAATTTCAGAAAACGGCTGGTCGATTGTTTTTTCTAATTCAATCTGCGTAAATGGTTCTGGATTGGTTGCGTGCATTGACACTAAATTTTGCCCAATGAACTGTTCAGAAAAATCTGACATGGCCAATTGTGGGAAATTTTTATTCAATGGTTTAGACTCAAACTAAGATTCTTCTGCAAATTCAGCAAATACTTCAGCACCTGTCATGTTCTTGGTTTTATTTGCAAAACAATAAAATGATGGTTTTTCATCAATAAAAATTTGATGATCTAATACAAATTCATCCCCTTCAAATAAACCAACAGGCATGATGTACTGTTTTGATTGTTTTAACTGATAAAATAAATGACTACCACACTTTTTACAAAAACCCCTTTGTGCCCAATCTGATGAATCATAGACAGATATGTTTTGTTCATTAGTGAAGCTCACATCGGTACCACAATCTATAGCCAATAATGGGCCACCCCATTTTCTGCAGGAACCACAATGACACGCACCTACTTTAGTATCCATTTCATTAACACTTATCTGTATGTTATTACAAAGGCAATTGCCTTGTTTTTGTGTTTTTTCAGTCATATACTATTCCTCGATGTATAGTCATGTTGGGTATTATATAAATTGGATTACTCTTTTTTCCAAATCGTTAACTGCGCGACAGTAAGCTGGTGTTTCCTTCGGGTTTCACGAATCACAAATGGTACATTGTGTGGTTTATCTTGAAGTGTCAGCTGACCATCTAAACATTCATGCAAGCCATCTAATGTTGTGAAATTTTCTCCATTAATTTTTTTACCACCAATCCAGTTTTCTTTCTTAGTGTATTCTTCTAACCATGTATAAGGTGAAGTAATAACCAATAAACCACCTGGATTTAATCGATCAATGATGTCTTCTAAAAAGACTTTGGGTTCGTACAATCGATCAATCAGGTTTCCGGCAAAAATCAAATCATAACCATTGTATTTTGGTTTTAAATTACAGGCATCTCCTTGGCTAAAATCAACATTATTGGCTTTATCACCTAAGTTCATTTCCGATAAATCGTATTCTTTTAATGAAGTTAATTCTCCTTCATCATCAATGAGATAGCGGATCACACCCTTGTCTCTTAAAGCAATAGCGTTAAGAATAAATCGGGTAGAAAAATCTAATGCATCAACTTGTTTAAAATACCTTGCCAACTCAAAACTGCTGCGCCCAACTGCACAGCCTGTCTCTTATACACATCTCCGAGCCCACGAGACAGGCAGAAATCTCG
>CAJXVJ010000247.1 GCA_913061105.1 uncultured Alcanivoracaceae bacterium
CAGCGTCAGATGTGTATAAGAGACAGATCTCGTTCGATTAAAGCAGTACATTCAATCAAAACGAGGTTTCACCATGAAAAAAACAGTATTAGCATTAGCCATTGCAAGTGTAATTGGTTGCACACAAGTTGATAATAAAAATAATGACACTGCCATAAAGAAAAACAAACCTGTTGTTAAAGAAATAGTCGCAGAGGAATCTGAAATAAAAGTTGTTCAAGATTCGTCTTATGTTAACCAACCTAAATTAGAAGCTATCACAGTTACAGGTAGTCGATTAGCAGGATCATCAGCCCATTATTATCCTCAACCATCATCAGCTCCTCCAATAGTTAACCGCGAAAACTATCATCATTTTGATGACAATGGGGTTAAATTAGTCAACAAAGATCCTGTATCAACTTTTAGTATTGATGTTGATTCTGGTGCTTACAGCAATATGCGCAGAATGCTTAATCAAGGTACGATACCTCCACATGATGCGATTAGAGTGGAAGAATTGATTAATTATTTTAGTTACAATTACCCTACTCCAGAAACTAAAGAACAGCCTTTCTCGATATCTACGGAATTAGCTGCCTCGCCTTGGAATGCTGATTCCCAATTATTGCATATCGGAATTAAAGGTTATGATATAGACAAATCATCAAGACCGGCATCAAATTTAACTTTTCTCATTGATGTTTCAGGTTCAATGAACTCACCTGATAAATTGGGGTTATTAAAATCCTCATTCAAATTAATGACAAAAAACCTCACTAAAAATGACAAAGTATCCATTGTGGTATATGCAGGAGCAGCTGGAACAGTTTTAGAACCAACCAGTGGTGATCAAAAATCAAAAATCATGCAAGCTTTAGATAAATTAACAGCTGGTGGTTCAACCAATGGATCAGCTGGCATCCAATTGGCTTATCAAATTAATGAAGATAACTTCATCAAAGACGGTATAAATCGCGTCATTATTGCCACAGATGGTGATGTCAATGTCGGCACTACCAATTTTGAACAACTAACAGAAATGGTAGAAAGGAAAAAAGAAAAAGGCATTGCATTAACCACTTTGGGCTTTGGTACAGGCAATTACAATGATCATTTAATGGAACAATTGGCCAACAAGGGCAATGGTAATTATGCGTATATTGATACATTAAAAGAAGCCAATAAAGTGTTAATCAATGAAATGAGTTCTACTTTGATGACTATTGCTAAAGACGTAAAAATTCAGATTGAATTTAACCCCAATAACGTTTCTCAATACAGATTGATTGGGTATGAAAATCGTGTCCTTAATAACGAAGATTTCAATAACGACAAAGTTGATGCTGGAGAAATTGGTGCTGGACATACAGTAACAGCAATCTATGAGGTTATCTTGGCAGACTCAAAAGGATGGGTAGAACCGCTTAAATACCAAAACAAAGAAGTCAATAAACCCTACTCTGATGAAATAGCCACATTAAAAGTGCGTTACAAACAACCGGATTCAGATACTTCTGAACTGATTGTTCAAACAGTGAATAAGGACCAATTAAAAACTGAAACATCAAATAACTTTAAACTATCAGCTGCAGTTGCAGGATTTGGGCAAATGTTAAGAGGTGGTGATATGCTCAATGATTTTAATTACAGCGACATTGAAGCCTTGGCAAAACAAACCATGACTGATGACAAACACGGTTATCGCGGTGAGTTTTTACAATTGGTATCATTGGCAAAAAGTTTAACATCACAACAGGCTAATAATGTAGAATAAGGTATACCTTAAAACCTACATTATAGTGAATGACTGAAACAAGCGATGAAGAGCTCATGTTAGCCTTTGCACAACACGATCAAAATTCATTTGAACAACTTTATGCACGCCATAAAGATGCACTTTATCGCTATTTCAGGAGACACTTAAGCAATGAATCCACTTGCCAAGAATTGTACCAAGATCTCTGGATGAATATTATTAAAAGCAAAGAAAATTATAAAGTCACAGCAAAATTTACAACTTGGATGTATACCTTGGCACATAACAGATTGGTTGACTGGTACCGCAGAAACAAACTTGAAACAAAATCGTTTGAAAGCAACACTGATGAATCTGATACTGATGGCAGTATTGATTGGGATCCAGCAGATGAATTTCAAACCAAACGCTTATCAAAGCACCTAAAATCAGCCATTGAAAAATTGCCTTTTGATCAGAGAGAAGTGTTCTTACTGCACCAAGAGGCCATGCTTAGTTTACCTCAAATTGCTGATATGCTTGAAGAAGGCATTGAAAAGATAAAAAGCCGTTACCGATATGCCATTAATAAACTGCGTAATAATTTGGAGAATTTAAGATGAAAGACAGCATTGAAAATTTATTCCAAAAAGGCAAAACTGAAAAACCGCCTGCCAGCTTAGATAACTTTATTTTGGCACAAGCAAAAAACAGCTGTGATGAAAAACAATCATCAGCAAGCAAAAGTAACAGAAACAAATGGTTATATAGCTTATCTAGTGCTGCTGTTGTGGTGTTAAGTTTTTCTGTAATTTTTAATCTGCAGAATGAAAACATGCAAATTTCAGATCAACCCATGATGTTAGAAAGACCCTCTATTGAAAATAATGTTGATAAAGAAGAAAATGATGCAAATTTCAAAAGATCTGCTAAAAAAGTCATCCATGATCCTGTGCCAGAATCCCCTCTTGTTGTCACTGAAGCAGAATCTGTTGAGGTATACGAAGAAAGTGTTGAATCACAAGTACCCGTAGCATCTGGGCTATCAATGCAAGACAACAATCGTGAAAACAATACCAGTAATAATGATGAAACCAAATCAGTAGCAACATCTCAACCAAAAGCCATCACACCAGCGCCTAAAAAGGCAATGGATGAAGCCAGTAGTAAAGAAGAGGAACAAGCACCTTTTATTCAAGCACCAAAAATGACTCAATCAATTGAAAGAGAAATTCAACAATCTGATTATTCAACACAAAATGACGACTCAGAAAACCTGGATAAGATTACCGTAACAGGCTCACGTCTAATGATAGAACCAATTAGTGATGATGAAGATACATTTAATAGCGCAAAAGAAAACAAAAAAGAATTGTCATTTACCCAACAACTAGAACAGTTAGGTGATTTAATTAAGGATAAGAAATTTGAAGAAGCCAAACAAATGCTGAAGCAACTACAAAAATCCTACCCTTACTATGATTTTTCTAAGTATAAAAAAATATTAGATTAATAAATTTTATTCCCACTCAATAGTAGCTGGTGGTTTAGATGAGATGTCATAAACAACACGCGACACCTTATCTATCTCATTAATAATTCTGGTTGAAACATGCTCAAGAAATTTATACGGTAAATGTGCCCATCTGGCTGTCATAAAATCGATGGTTTCAACCGCTCGTAATGCAATGACATATTCGTATCTTCGTGCATCACCCACCACACCCACTGATTTAACCGGTAAGAATACCGCAAATGCTTGCGAGGTTTTATCGTACAAGTCCCACTTGACTAATTCAGTAATGAATATATGATCTGCCTTGGCCAAGATTTCAGCATAATGCTGTTTGACTTCGCCCAATATACGCACACCTAATCCAGGGCCAGGGAAAGGGTGGCGGTAGACCATGGCTTTAGGTAAGCCCAAGGCCACGCCCATTTTACGCACTTCATCTTTAAACAAATCACGCAAAGGTTCTAATAATTGCAATTCCATATCTGCAGGTAGGCCTCCGACATTGTGGTGTGATTTAATCACATGTGATTTACCAGTGGCAGATGCCGCTGATTCAATCACATCAGGATAAATTGTGCCTTGAGCCAACCATTTAACATTGTCTAATTTACGGGCTTCTTCCTCAAATATTTTGATAAACAAGTTACCAATGATTTTACGTTTTGCTTCAGGATCTTCTTCGCCCTTTAAAGCCTCATAATACATTTGTTGTGCATTGACTCGAATCACATGTATGTCCATGCCTTCTGCCATGGTTTCCATTACCTGATCGCCTTCCTTGTATCGTAACAATCCAGTATCTACAAACACACAAACCAATTGATCACCTATGGCTTGGTGTAACAATGCTGCTACCACTGAAGAATCAACACCGCCAGATAAACCCAATAAAACTTTATCGTTGCCAGCAATTTTTTTTACATTCTCAACATGGGTTTCAATGATGTTATCTGTTTTCCATAATTTTTCACAACCACAAATATCAAACAAGAAGCGATCAAATATTTTCTTACCTTGTGTGGTATGTGAAACTTCAGCATGAAATTGAATGCCAAAAACAGTTGATTGATTGTTCTCAAAAGAAGTTACCGGTGCAGTTGCACTAGATGATGTCACATAAAAACCCTCAGGCATGACATCCACTTTATCACCATGACTCATCCAAACATCTAACTGCCCTGCTTTTTCATCAAATATACCATCCAGTAGTTGTGAGTCATTTTTTAATTGAACGTGTGCATAACCAAATTCCTTTTCATCACTGGGAATCACCGTACCACCAAAATGGTGCGCTATGACTTGCATACCATAACAAATACCAAACACAGGAATGCCCAAGTCAAAAACTTGACCATTCACCTTTGGACCATCATCCAAATGCACCGATTCAGGACCTCCAGATAGTATCAATCCTTTTGGATTAAATCCGCCAATCAAAGCGAAATCAACATCCCAAGGCCACACTTCACAGTAAACCCCTGCTTCACGAATACGGCGAGCAATTAATTGGGTAAATTGAGACCCAAAGTCCAAGATTAATATTTTGTTGTTTTTTATGTTCATATTTTTATTTTACCATGAAGGACATGAAGCACATGAAGTTCATGAAGGTTAAATTACTGTTTCCTGTTGGTTCCGTGGTTATCTAAACATTGCAAGTATCACAGAGATACGCAGAGAAGACGCGGAGTTACACAGAGTTTTTATTGTTTAAATTAATACTTATACACTAATTGTAATGCTAAGCTTTAAAAAAAACATGTCATTCCAGCCGAGCTTTAGCGAGAGCAGGAATCCATTAACTCGATAATAAAATTTATGCAATTAACGCAAATCTCGTGTTCTAAATACTGGATCCCCGCGTTCGCGAGGATGACATTGTCGTAAGATGGGCCCTGCCCATCAATTGTTTTTATATTCTAAACTATCATTTTTTTATTGCTATCTAATACAGAGAATAACTTTAATTAACACACCCATAAATCCCCTCTCAAGAGGGGACTTTTTACGTCGAGATTCATGATAAAACTCGAACGCTCCCCTTTTGAGAGGGGTTGGGGGTGTGTAAAAATCTACAATACTTTCATTACTATACAGAGCATGAG
>CAJXVJ010000248.1 GCA_913061105.1 uncultured Alcanivoracaceae bacterium
CGTCGGCAGCGTCAGATGTGTATAAGAGACAGGACTTACATTATCAACTCAAATTATCAATCACTTTTTTCATCATCAATTGCACTTCAGAAGCTAATGTCCCAAGTGATTCATTTTCAACCGACATCATTGAAGCTATTGGATCTACCGCTGAAATTTCGACATCACCGTTTTTATTTTCTTGCACAACAACATTACAAGGCAAAAAAACACCAATATGGGGTTCTGCAATTAAGGCTTTATGAGCAAATATTGGGTTACACGCTCCTAAGATTCGGTATTTTCTAAAATCAACATCAATCTTTTTTTTCAAAGTGGATTTGACATCAATTTCAGATAACACTCCAAATCCTTGGTTTTTTAATTCTTCAGTAACTTGATCAATAACTGTATCAAAATTACGATTTTTTAGGGTTTTATTAAAACAGTAACTCATTTCTTTACCTTATATTAGTATTTGCTTATATATAGGTTCTGTATTTATTATATCAACACTTTTAAAACAAAATTGATGTAGATTTACTTAATGGCTATGCTCTTGCTTCTTATCTTTTGCTAATAATGCAGGAAATTTATGTGTTGCAAATTGAGCATGACATCCCACACAAGATTCATTCATTTCAGAAAAATAGAAATTAATTAGTTCTGGTTTCTTATTTTTTGCAGCGTGTTCAAGCATGCCTGCTAAATAATGAAATCTTTGATCTTTTTCAATAAATGAATCTGGCAATACCGAATGTAATTCGTGCATTTGGCTCTCAGTGAGGTTCTGTTTCAATATATAACTGTTGTTCATTTTTTTAGCGGTGCTTTCAATCTCAGCCCAATTGCCAGAAACATAGGCTGGAATAATAGACATCATGCCAGTTTGCAAAGCTTGCATTTCTTGAACAAGCAAATCGCGCAAATCCTGAGAAAGCGCTTCAACTCCTGTGGCTTGTTTAGGTTCTTCATGGCTTTGGTTTTCATGATGAGAATGGTGCTGATGTTTATTTTGAGCATAACCCAATACGGGCAACAGAAGAGTTAAGAATGCGATACGAACTAAATATTTCATGTGTTTTCCTTATAGAACAGTAGATAAGTTTAGCGTAGTAAATCCAGTAGCAAAAGATATTGCGCTTGTACCGCTATTATGCAACGCCTTATAGATCTAAATTAAATGTTGATTTTATAGTGCGTCAACCAAATTCGTACATACGCACTGTTAACAGGCAATAAATAGTTGGCTAAAATTAGCAACAAAGGAGCAAAAGCCAACTATTTTTGTCCTTGTTAAACAGCTTGTTAT
This sequence comes from uncultured Alcanivoracaceae bacterium, assembly GCA_913061105.1. Classification (GTDB taxonomy): domain Bacteria; phylum Pseudomonadota; class Gammaproteobacteria; order Xanthomonadales; family Marinicellaceae; genus NORP309. Next base: position 1,292 of record CAJXVJ010000248.1, read on the forward strand.
GTGAATATTACTCGTGATATTTGCGAATGACAGCAACTTTACCATTTTCCATTTCTAGGACTTCCATCATGGTTTGCTTATAAGCAAGAGGTTGCTTACTTTCGGGGTGAATACCTTTTGCACTATTCTTATATCTAATAGCAATAGCTGAGTTGTTGAAAACAAATACATCAAGAAGCTCTGCACTATATTCAGTATGAGCCCCTAAATAAAACAACATGCCTTTTCGCATTACTTCTTTTCCATCAGGTAATCTTGAATCGTCTGTTACCCATGGTAAATGTGTGTGTCCAATATCATCTGTAAGTAAAGAAAGGTAATTCTCAAGGTCCTCTTTAGTTGCATCTGGTGCTTGAGTCGCTACCATAGTTTTAAAATAGGTTTGAGCAAATTTCTCTAGATCAATTTCACTTGCTGAAGAAAATAAAACAAAACTAAGTGATATTATTAAAAGTAGTACTTTCATTGAAACTCCGTAGTAGATTATTCACATAACAACTTGATAGTAGTGCATTGGTGCACATTAATTTGTGAAAAACAGTCATTTTTTCGTCTTATTTAGTGAAAATTCATTGTAACACAGTGTTTTCGTTGCGAAAAGTAATGGGTTTTCACACATATATTAAGATTAATTCATACAAATGCACTTTTATCTGCAAAATTCGTGATAAATGTGCATTTTAAAGCATCCAATAAGTAGGGCCTGTCCATCATTTTTTGTTATGAACTTTTTATGTGTTAATTTAAACACTGATGATGGGCGGGGCCCATCTTACTCATGAAACACGGTTTCCAATGAGATACCTGACTTCGAAGGTATGACGGTGATTTTTTTAAATAAGTTTTTAACCTCTGTGATCTCTGCGTCCTCTGTGGTTTTATCAATTGACTATATTTGATGTACTTTCATTTTCAATGTTTTCCTATTTATCATTGGATTTTATTAGGTCTATCAATTTTAAGTACTCTTAATAAAATCAACCATCAAGCCAGCAAGTTCTTCGCCTTTGTCTTCCTGTAAGAAATGCCCTGCTTTGTGAATGATCCTATGGGGTTGATTTTTGGCACCAGGAACCGATTTTTGCCACATTTTTTCACCGCCTCTGGTGATCGGATCACTGCTACTAAACAAGGTGAGAAAAGGCTTTTCCCAAGTTTTAAAAACTTCCCAAGCGGCTTTATTATCTTCTGATGCGGGATTGTTTGGACTTGTTGGGACTAATTTTGGAAATACCCTGGCTCCTTTTTGATAAGCATTGCTGGGAAAAGGGGCATTGTAAGCAGCTATTTCTTCAGGAGATAATTTTCGACTTGTGCCACTATCCACTATTTTGCCTATTGGGAACCATGGACTCCACCTTGCGAACATCTGCCACAATTTAAAAATTTTTGGAAATTGTTCTTCACCAGTTGGTAAGCCGCCATTGCCTAAAATGATTCTAGAAAAACGTTCTTGATTTTCAGCTGCAACCCTTAGACCAATCAACGAACCCCAATCCTGACAAAATAGATTAATCTGTTTGAGGTTTAATTCTTGGATCCATTCTTTCACCCATCCTACATGTCTTTTGTAAGTATAATCCGATTTAGAAGTCGGTTTATCCGATTTACCAAAACCAATAAGATCTGGTGCTAACACACGAAACCCAGCATTGACTAAAACTGGAATCATAAAACGGTACAAATAAGACCAAGAGGGCTCTCCATGCATCAAAAGAATAACTTGGCCATTGGCATCTCCTTCATCAATATAATGCATGCGAGCATCTTTTAACTCGCAATAATTTGCCTCAAAGGGGTAATCTGGAAGATCGATAAATCTTGAATCGGGTGTTCTTATTATTTTCATCGCTTAACTCGGTATTACTGTTTTAAATTTTATTTCCTTAAGGTGGTTATACAAATGCATAACATGCGCTGCTTCGTATTCTTTTTTGGATAAATCACCATAAGCAAAGTGTGGTAACATTTTGCCCTTATGATTTTTAAAATCAAGCATGGATTTTTGCAATCGGTCCAAAGCCATCTTCAGGTTGTTTTCAGATGACAAGGATGGCGCTCCTGGTATGGCTTCACTTAAACTGTGTGTCATTTTACCTTTTGCTGAGAATGCAGAGAAGGCCATTTGACCCAGTGTGTTTTTAAATAAATCTGATTTGTGCTCTGGAAAACCCGTCATTGAATATTCTACGCTTTGGGCACAATGGTTAAAAATTTGTGTGGGATTCCATTCTCCCAAATGTGAAAGCCGTTGATCAGATAATGACTGAATTACTGTGATTGCCGCATCAATTGTTAGTGGTTCGGTATTTTCATCAATACTCAACCAAACCGCTCCACCAACTACACTTAAAACGGCTGTGCTACCAATTGTGGCTTTTACAAACTTCCTGCGGTTCATGTATGTACTCGACTGTTTTTACTTTCCTTATCTTCACGTTCCATTTTCCTACCAATATAAGGAAACTGTACCCAAAACGAGAAGTAAAAAAATGACAGATAAAAATAAGGAAAAACAAATTGGATTCCCAGGTCTTTGTACCAAGCCAACAATATATAATCATAAATAAAAAGAGGCAAAGTAAAATACAATGCCAACCAACAAGAATTAATTAAATGCCTGCCATCTCGCCAAAATGCATTCAGCATATATCGTGTAACTGGAAAAAACAAAAGAGTAAGACCAGGCAAACTGGCAACTTTAAGCCAAAAATACCAATGTTGATAATAATCAGGCAGTCCAATGATGTAAAACGTTAACCATGATATAAAACTGTAGGCTAATAGTTTAAAGTGTTTTTTAATCGTCATAGATTGTTTCTCAATTGCTTAAAACCAAATAAGAGGCTAATGAACATTAACTATATGAAAGAGCTTTGCAAAACTCTCTATGAATATAATCATTATTTAAAGTCACAGTATAAATCAAAATTGATATTATAGTCATTTAAAGTCAGATTATAACCACAGAGGACACGGAGATCACAGAGGATATAAATAATCACATTTTGTACCTCTGTGCGCTCTGTGTTCTCAGTGGTAAAAAAACAGTTTCTAATTATTTGCATTCTATTTCAAAATCAACATGATAATGCTCATCGTGTCTAACCCATGAACGTTTCTTTGAGAATTGAATATTGTCCTTTAAGTATTCAGCATATTTAGTTTCAAATAATTGTGGCTGTAATTGGGGATCAAAAATGACACGCCATAAATCATGACCGCTTTTCTTTGCTTGAATATCAAGCGCTACAATGTGAGCAGCGATTGCCTCATAGTCAATACGCAATCCTTCGTATTTACCATTCTTATCAAATTCGATATTGTAACCAAATTTATTCAATGGATTTGTGGGCAAATGCACCGATTGACCAGACTTATTTACCACAGGTGTCATAAAATCTACCGAAAGCCCATTTTGATGGGTTTTATGTGGCTTGAATTGACCACCATTTTTGAAACCAGTTTCGGCGTACTTATATACTTTTTTGGGCTGTTCGGCCTGAAGCATTTTATAAGCTGATACGATAATATCCTTTACTTCCGAATGTACAAATGTCCTACCAGTTAATCTAGCTACTGAACTGTAACCAATATAATTTTTTCCCTTTGCTGGGAGTTGAACACCATTTTCTAATTTCCCTTTAGCAGTCGAGCCATAACATTGACTTGCCTCGGCTTGAATATAACAAGGCAAGCATACCAATATTAGTAAATAATACTTTATTTTCATAATAGTTTTATTATTTGATTTTCTCTGCTATTTCATCTAGTTTTATTTGCATGGCATCATCAATTTCATCAGGTGTGATTTTAGAAATGATGTTTTTTAATACCCTAATTTCATCGGCATCAATATTGCCATCCCTTTCGGCAATGTCTAAGATGCTGCCAAGTTCTTGGGCATCAAGCTTGCCATCATTGCTAAAACACTCTATTGATCGAAAAGTCATTTCTAAATGGTCACGTGATTTTTTCATATTTCCCTCTGATTTAAGATTACTTAGATTCTGTCTCTTATACACATCTGACGC
>CAJXVJ010000249.1 GCA_913061105.1 uncultured Alcanivoracaceae bacterium
ACGAGATTTCTGCCTGTCTCGTGGGCTCGGAGATGTGTATAAGAGACAGTCCCCGGGTCAAGCCCTAGGATGACAGTTTTTTTGTAGGTTATTTTGCTTTTCGCTACGTTCCCTGCGCCGCTGCGCGATTTATTCTTTAAGTTTTTCCGCTGTGCCTTCGTGCCGCCGTGCGGTATAATCTTTTGATCTTAATTGTTAATTACTAATTGCACATTACTAATTGAAAAAATCATTTCCCATGCAAAATCCTTACTCTAACCGTACCATCAACCTGCTTAAGCTGTAATTTTAAATCATCCACATCTTTGCCATCGACATCCATGATTACATAACCAATTTCACCAGCAGTTTGTAGGTGTAATGAGGTAATGTTAATGCCCAATGATGAAAATATGTGATTGACCTGTTCTAACACACCAGGTTTGTTTTTGTGAATGTGCATGATACGGCTTTGGCCTTCTGGCAATTCTGGAATCGAAACCTCTGGGAAGTTGACCGAAGAAGATGTGCTGCCGTTATTTGAATACTTTAATAACTTGCTGGTCACTTCATTGGCAATATTAACTTGGGCTTCTTGGGTGCTTCCACCAATATGCGGCGTGATGACGACTTGATCATAATTGGTCAGTTTTGATATAAATGGGTCGTTGTTACTGCTGGGTTCTTCAGGAAATACATCTAATGCGGCGCCTGCAATTTTTTCAGAATCCAATGCATCAATTAAATCTTCAATAACAACCACATCACCACGTGAGGCATTGATCAATAAACTGCCTTGTTTCATTAAATCAAATTGGGCTTTTCCAATCATTTTATCGGTTTCTGGTGTGGCAGGTACATGTAAGGTTAATACATCAACATCTTTTAACATATCATTTAATGAAGCAACATTTGTGGCGTTGCCCATTGGCAGCTTGTTTTCTATGTCGTAAAAATACACATCCATGCCCAATGATTCGGCTATGACACCCAATTGTGTACCGATGTGGCCAAAACCAACGATGCCGAGTTTTTTACCACGAATTTCATAAGAGTTATTGGCTGACTTTATCCACTCACCTCGATGGGCTGCGGCATTTTTCTGTGGAATCCCACGCATCAGGAATATAATTTCTGCTAAAACCAATTCAGCCACAGATCGTGTGTTTGAAAAAGGCGCATTAAAAACTGGGATTCCATAATTTCTGGCTGATTCTAAATCAACTTGATTGGTTCCAATACAAAAAGTACCAATCGCCATGAGTTTCTCACAGGCGGATAAAATGTCTTTGTCCACTGAGGTGCGAGAACGAATACCCAAAATATGTGCATCAGATAATAATTCCTTTAAGACTTGAGGTTCTGGTGAATCTTTTAAGTAATGAATGTTTTCATATCCATCGTTTTTAAAGGCATCTATGGCCAATGGGTGGACACCTTCTAATAAAACTACCTTTATTTTCTCTTTACTTAATGACAGTGTGCTCATAATCTTCGATAATTGGGAATCTTTAAAACCCGTATTGTAACCGCTGATGGAAAAACTTAAAATTATTAATTGTCTAAAGTTAGAGATTGCCAATTTAGACTATTCTATTGATCCGGACGATTTACAAAATTATGGACAAGATTGGACCCGTTTTAATCAAGTCAATGCGGCCTGTGTATTGTTTCCCAAAACGGTTGAACAAGTACAAACCTTAGTAAAATTAGCAAATGAGCTTGATTTTAAGCTGGTTCCATCTGGTGGACGCACAGGATACAGTGGTGGTGCAGTTGCCAGTAATAATGAGTTTGTCTTATCACTTGAAAAAATGCGTGATATCTTAGAGTTTAATGCCGATGATTCTCAAGTAACAGTGCAGGCAGGTGTGATTACCGAGCAATTGCACAATTTTGCTGAAGAAAAAGGCCTGTTTTATCCTGTTGACTTTGCCTCCAGTGGCTCTAGTCAGATTGGTGGAAACATTGCCACCAATGCAGGTGGTATTCGTGTACTGAGATACGGCATGACACGAGAATACGTGGCTGGATTAAAAGTGGTGACGGCACAAGGAGAAATATTAGAACTTAACCGAGGCTTAATAAAAAATGCAACAGGTTATGATTTGCGTCATTTAATGATTGGTTCAGAAGGCACATTGGGCATTATTGTCGAAGCCACCATGCAACTGGTCAAACCTGCGCCACAACAGTCTGTTATGTTATTGGCATTGTCATCACTAGATTCAGTCATGCGTGTGTTTGCATTGGCAAAGAAAGAACTAACCTTATCTGCTTATGAATTTTTTACAGACATTGCCTTAAAACATGTATGTGGACACAGAGGTCTGGACCAGCCTTTTGAAGATTCTACCCCTTGTTATGTTTTATGTGAATTTGATGAAGATGAAGAATCTGTCATGCACGTATTTGAACAAGGCATGGAAACTGGTGACATAATAGATGGAGTCATTTCACAATCTTTAGATCAGGCCAATCAATTTTGGCAATACAGAGAAGGCATCAGTGAGTCAATAGCCCATTTATCACCCTATAAAAATGATATCTCTGTTAAAGTCTCTTTGGTTCCTGAGTTTATGAATCAATTGGATGATCTGGTTGCTAAGCATTATCCACATTTCGAATTGGTTTGGTTTGGACACATTGGCGATGGTAATTTGCACCTAAATATTATCAAACCTGATGACATGAGCATCGATGATTTTAAAACCGAATGTGAAACCGTCAACAAACATGTATATGGGCTTATTCAACAGATGTCGGGCAGTATCTCAGCAGAGCATGGCGTAGGCATGATAAAAAAACCTTATTTAGGCTATTCACGTAGCCCAGAAGAAATTGAACTGTTAAAAGGCATTAAACAAGTATTTGATCCCAATAATGTACTAAATCCAGGTAAGTTGATTTAAAACAAAACAGCATTAAACAAAACAATAAATATTAAAAAGAAATAATTATGAGTCACAAAAAACAAGTACCATTTAAACCATTAAACATAGCCGTTCACACTGTCAGCGACACACGTACAGAAGAAAATGACACATCGGGTTTGGCATTAAAACAACGTTTGTTGGCAGCGGGCCATCATTTAGCAGATAAAAAGATCACAAGAGATGATGTTTTCCATATTCGAGCGGTGGTTTCGGATTGGATACACCGTGATGATGTTAATGTGGTTTTGATAACTGGCGGAACGGGTTTTACCGTGCGGGATAACACACCACAAGCTGTTGAGCCATTATTGGTGAAGATGGTTGATGGTTTTGGAGAATTGTTTAGGCACATATCCTATTTAGAAATTGGCACCTCTACGGTTCAAAGTAGGGCACTTGCGGGTATTTCAAACGGAACTTTGGTCGTGTGTATGCCAGGATCTCCCAATGCCTGTAAAACAGCATGGGATAAGATTTTGCTTGAACAATTAGATGCCAGTCACAGGCCATGTAATTTTGTTGACCATTTGGCCAATGCAAAACAGGCTGAAGTTAAGTCTAGTTGTGAATCTAGGGATTAAGTTTTAAAACACCAGTGCCAGGGTTCGTACATGATGCCTGTGCTGTTGTTTTTGGGATAAGTCATAACAAAGCCATGTGAATTGGCATTATTCATCAACCATTCAAATGCAGGTGATTGATCGAATTCCGATTCCAATACTGCTTCACCTTCTGAACCGATATCAATGGCACAACCAGTATGGTGTTCACTGAAACCAGGTAAGGTATTGACTTTTAATATCTCATCAATTGAAATGCCTTTTTTGATTTTGTTTTCAATTAAATTTTTTTGATAAACAATGCTGCGATAGGCAGAGATAATTTGCAAATCGATGTTATCAGATTTGGCAGTATCCTTCATTTTATTCCAGGCTTTTCGAACAGCTGGATGTAATAGTACTGGGCGGTTAAACATATCGTTTTCACACTGTTTTAATCGACAAGACTCAATAAAAAGAGGAAATTTATAATGATTCAAATCGGCCCATTCATGACAAAATTTCTGAAGAAATTCTCTGTATACCTTTGAAAATGATGGTTTATTCGAGTGATTTAGTAATTGTAGTGATTCAGTTTCTAAAAACTGTCCTTTAAATTTACTTTTGATCTGTACTTTATATTGATTATTCTTGTTCTTAATTTTTCCTAAATTTTTATCATCAAGAATATCTCTAATCCAATAACTGTTTTGTTTGTGTTTTTTAAGGTAAATTCTACTCATGTGATGCTGTGAATGTTGCTTTCCCAGTTTTTTCCATCAAATGATTTAACTTTAAAATTCAATTGAGAAAAATTATCCAAACAACGGACATTGACACTCCAAGCATCAGGGTGAGATCTAGGTTGATAGAACGATTTAATACCGCAGGTTGAACAAAAATAATGTTCAGCAATTTTTTTATTAAATTGATAACAGGTGAGGTTATCCTTTTCTGTGATCAGTTCAAAATCTTCTTTAGGAACGAATAAATGCAGATAAGCCAACTTTTCACACATGCTGCAATTACAAATGGTTATTTCTTCTGTTTCTATTGGATTTTTTAATTTAAAACTAAATCGGACCTTGCCACAATGACAACTACCTTGATATTGAATTGTATTCATAGGTAAATCATACAAGTTTTCTTATTATGTTCAATCATAAATTACCAATTATCATGAAAATATGCGATAATCCCGCGGTTTTAAAACAGACAATTTTTAGAGAGTGGCATAAAACTCTCTTATACAATAATTTGGAGAAATAGTAATGAGTTTTTTTATATCTGACGCAGTGGCTCAAACTGCAGGTGCAGCCCCAGCTGGTAGTGGTTTTGCTTCTTTAATACCATTAATTTTAATTTTTGCAGTGATGTATTTTTTGTTAATTAGACCACAACAGAAAAAAATGAAAGTACATCAAGCCATGGTTCAAGCACTAGGAAAAGGCGATGAAGTAACAACCAATGGTGGCATACTTGGAAAAATTATTTCTTTAGATGATGCCTTTGTAACTGTTGAAATTGCAGAAAATGTCTCCATTAAGCTACAACGCGGTGCTGTGGCGAATGTTTTACCAAAGGGCACAATCAAGTCGATCAAGTAAAACTTCGACACAACAGATAATAAAAAAAGAATAAGATAGGATTTAACTATGAACCATTATCCATTATGGAAAAACTTGCTTATTATTGTGGTTTTGGCATTTGGTATTTTTTATGCCTTACCCAATATTTACCTGTCTCTTATACACATCTGACGC
>CAJXVJ010000250.1 GCA_913061105.1 uncultured Alcanivoracaceae bacterium
ATCGTCGGCAGCGTCAGATGTGTATAAGAGACAGTAATTATATATAACATGTAACAATAGTTGACAATTATGGAGTTTACACAACTAACAATTAGTTTACTTTACATGAATAGTTTTTATTTTGATCGCTTCAAGTGGAACATTATCAGATTGTAACTTATCACTGAAGCCAGTATTTACATTAGACATGCTTTTCAAAACATCCATCCCTTCTATTATTTCACCAAAAACAGTATAGCCCCAATTTTTTGAATTTGGGTCTAGCGAAGGTGAATCTGTTAAGTTGAAGAAAAATTGCGAAGTGGCAGAATGTGGGTCATCGTATCTTGCCATTGCGATTGTACCCAATTTATTTCTTAAGCCATTTCCAGATTCATTGAAAATTTTACCGCAACCAACGATATCTTCAAAATCTTCATTATAGCCCCCGCCTTGTATCACATAATTTTTCTCAACTCTATGAAACACTGTGTTTTTATAATGCCCTGCTTTTATATACTTAAGAAAATTGTTTACTGTAATGGGCGCTCTGTGCCTATCCAGTTCAACTAATATATCTCCCATGTTGGTGCTTATTACTACTTCGGGAAACAATTTATCTGGATATAAATCTGTTTCGTCACATGCTTGCGCACTATTGCACAAAAAGATTATTACCAATACTGAAATGAATACTCTCATATTTACACCGATTGTTTAATGGATAATTGTTCTGCATGATGATGTAGCCAAGTGATTTGCTGAATGGTTTCAGGTACTCTTAAACCTCTGACTTGGCTCAATTTAATCAATGCTTCATCAACTTGCATTCCCATTTTTATTAAAATAGAGGCTGCTATTAATCCAGTACGGCCAATACCAGCATAACAATGTATGGCTATATTCTCACCCTTTTCAATGTGATTAACCAATTGATGAATCAAGTGGTTAAAAGGAACAAAAAACTGAGGTGTATCATGGTCTTTAATATGAAAATTGATGAACTTAATTGATGCAGTTTCACATTCAGAACCTTCATTAATTAACGCGTGTGTGACCATTTCTTGATATTGTAACAAAGATACCAATACATTGATTTTTCGACTTTTTAGGTATTGTATATAGGCATTAAGTTGGGATCCTCCTGGTGGTTTTGGCATCATTGTGATCGAACCACTGTCCATGGCATAGGTAAATACACCTTTATCCCACTGTTTATGTAAAAAAATCATGTCTGAACTGTAAGAAGCATCTGTCATAGATTAAAATTATTATAGTTGTTGTAACATATTTCAATGATATACGTTTTTAAGGCATAACAATAGGAAAAGACACCATTAATGAACATTTGGTTCAAGCTACAAGTTAATACAAATAAAAATGGACTGTACGCGGTTTGTTACCAAATGCTAAAAAATAGTTTGGAAGCAGAAGAGGTTGTGCAAGACAGTTTTATTAAACTCTGGCAGGCAAAAGAAAAGGGTCTAAAACAAAGCAAAGCATGGTTGTATCAAGTAGCAAAAAACCAATGTTTAGATTTACTAAGAAGAAGGCAACATGAAATGAAGTACCAACAACACAATGTTATGAATAAAGAAGATGTAAAATCAGCCTGTGACGAACTACTCAATGAAGAGTTGTCTGATCACATCAGCCAGGCCATTGATAAACTAAACGAACCCTATAAGTCATTAATTGTCTTAAGAGAAATAAGCCAATTGAGTTATCAACAATTGGCCGAAGTGTTGGATTTGAATGTTCAGCAAATTAAAGTATACTTACACAGAGCCAGAAACACATTAAAACAAACCTTAATGGAAACTCAAGGACAGTAATACAGCAAAATATAATATTATGAAAAAGAAACTAACAGAACAACAAATACAGGAAGGGCTAAAAACTTATTTTGATATAGCCCGCAAACAAAAATGCCCAGAGAGTATGCAAAAGAATCTCTATAACAAACTACAACTTGATGTTAAAAACAGCTGGTGGTCGCCTCGATTTGTTGTTGCTGGGTTGTCATTTATATTTGTTTCATCTGTCATTTTCAACATATCAACCAATCAATCACAATCACAACAACTCGATCAAGCTCAAGCTGATCTTCAGGTAGCCATGCATTATATAAACCGAGTCACATTTAAATCACTTTCTGCGGTTAATAACAAGGGTTTAAAACCAGGCTTAATCAAGCCTTTGTCTCGCTCCATGGCATCAATGTAACAAGGAAACACTATGAAAAATAAATTTAAAATTACTGTTTTATTAACGCTCTTATTAACTGCATTAGTAACATCAGCGCAAAATGACAACAAAATCTTTAACGCATTAATTGGATCTGATCCGATTGTTGAAATAAACCTGGGCCCTATGATGCTCAACTTATTATCATCTGCCACTGAAAATGAAGATGATGGCAACATAGCAAGCATCTTATCTTCTCTTCAAGGCATTAATGTCACCGTTTATGAAATTGATAACAGTAAAAACATATCTTCGGTGAGATCAGAGCTCAATAAACTATCACAAATGAAACAAGATACTGGTTACGAAAAACTGGCAATGGTCAAGGAAGATGATTCCTTGGTGTATGTTTTTGCCAAAATGAGCGATGGTAAATTTAAAAGTTTAAGCATATTTGCTCTGGATGATGACGATGAATTGGTATTAATAGATATCAAAGGAGACATATTAATGTCGCAAATTGGGGAATTAATGGGCCATTTTGATGTGGATTTAGATATAAATGGCTTAGATTTCAACAAACACAACAAAAAATAACACTTTTAAGTTTACAACCACAAATGATAGCATTAGAATACGCCGTTCAAAATTATATAGTCAGACAAGTGTCGTTTGGCTAGAGTAATAAATTATATTTTAGGAATAGTATTATGAAACAAGGCATACACCCAGATTACAGAGACGTTGTATTTCAAGATTTATCATCTGATTTTAAATTCTTGACACGTTCAACTATTCACGCGAAAGAAACCATCAAATGGGAAGATGGCAATGAATATCCATTGATTAAAGTTGAAATTTCATCTAAATCTCATCCATTTTACACAGGTAAACATAAAATGGCTGATTCTGGTGGACGCGTTGATAAGTTCCGTCAGAAATACGGCAAAAAATAAAACCGTAAAATCTGCAGTATCATACAACCCGATAAATCTATCTGATTTATCGGGTTTTTTTATTTCTACTCAAACAGTTTTGAGTTAAAATAGCCTTAAATCATTTTTCGACTATTGTGTTCTTTGGGGCAAGCTAACAATCGAACGTATGTTTTAAACATTAATTGAGCGTTTACACTTAAAAGTGAAAAGCCATCATTCAGCACTTAAACTTGGGGATTTCCATGAGCAACAAACACGTAACATTAAATATTCCAGGAACAGATACTTCAGTAGATCTTCCTGTGATAAAAGGATCAATGGGTCCACCGACCTTTGACATTAAAACTTTACACAAAAATACAGGGTATTTTACTTATGACTCTGGGTTTGCAGCCACAGCAGCATGTCGCAGCGCCATTACATTTATTGATGGTGGAAAAGGGATATTATTATACCGAGGTTACCCAATTGAACAATTAGCAAAACACTCAAACTTTGTTGAAACGGCATATTTACTAATTAATGGTGAGCTACCCAATAAAGAACAATATACCAAGTTTGATAATGAAGTGCGTTACCACACGATGGTTCATGAAAAAATGAAAATGTTGATGCAAGGTTTTCAATATGATGCTCACCCAATGGCAATGATGGTCAGTGTTGTTGGTTCTTTTGCCGCTTTCTATCATGATTGGATGGACATGTCTGATCCTGATCACCGAAAATTAGCTGCCATTCGTCTGATTGCCAAAATGCCAACAATAGCAGCATCAGTTTATAAAAACTCTGTTGGACAGCCATTTATCTATCCCAGAAACGATTTGAATTTTTCAGAAAGACTATTGCACATGATGTACGCTGTGCCTTCTGAACCTTATGAACCAAACCCAGTAGCAGCCAAAGCATTGGATTTATTGTTTATGTTGCATGCTGACCATGAGCAAAATGCCAGCACATCAACAGTCCGATTAGTGGGTTCAACTGGTGCCAACCCTTTTGCCTGTATTTCAGCTGGTATTGCTTCACTTTGGGGTCCAGCACATGGTGGCGCTAATGAAGCAGTGTTAAATATGTTGGATGAAATTGGTGATGTGTCAAATATTGATAAATATGTTGCCAAAGCCAAAGACAAAAATGATAAATTCAGACTGATGGGCTTTGGACACCGTGTTTATAAAAATTTCGACCCACGCGCTACCATTATTCGTAAAGCCTGTCATGATGTCCTTGAGGAATTAGGCGTCAATGATCCACAATTAGAACTGGCAATGAAACTCGAAGAAATTGCTTTAAAAGATCCTTACTTTGTAGAACGTAAGCTTTATCCAAATGTTGATTTTTACTCTGGTATAATTTATAAAGCTTTGGGTATTCCAAAACAAATGTTTACTGTAATGTTTGCCATTGCACGGACAGTTGGATGGGTATCACAGTGGTTAGAACAGTATGAAACCCCAGATACCAGGATCGGTCGTCCAAGACAAGTTTATACAGGCCCAGCTACACGAGACTATCAATCTTTTAATGACAGGTAAGTTGTGCTCAGCAGTTCTATCAGTCTGAGATTAGAATTATTGGGTTTAAATCCTATGGATTTAGACCCTTTTTTATCAGCTAATCCTGATTATCAAATTGAATTGTATGAGCGTATGCTCTCTGTTTTTCATCTCAATGACAAACACCATGTATTTGTAGATTTTGATTCAAAGCAACTAAAGTTTCGTTCACAGTCTCACCTTAATGCAGAGCTTATCATCAAAGCTGTACTGGGCAAAAAAAAACAACCGACAAATATAATGGATTGTACCGCTGGATTTGGTAAAGACAGCTATATAATGTCATTAACCGGCTCAGAAATAGTCGCTTATGAGTCGAACCCAGTCATGTTTGCATTGTTGCAAGATGGCCTAAATAGACACAACATTGATAACATATCATTAAGAAAAAAAGATGCATTAAGAGATGTCAAATTAACAGATTGTGAAGTGGTCTATATCTGTCTCTTATACACATCTGACGCTGCCGACGATCTACTCTGTGTAGA
>CAJXVJ010000251.1 GCA_913061105.1 uncultured Alcanivoracaceae bacterium
GCATACGAGCTTTCTGCCTGTCTCGTGGGCTCGGAGATGTGTATAAGAGACAGGTACATTGTCACGGTTACAGTTTGTACCTGAATGGTTTTATGATGAAAATGGCTTCATATCTTGTATTAAATCGCTTGCAACCTAAGAATGACTAGGTATGAAGCGATATTTATACAATCTATTTTACCATTTTATTCCTAAATTCCATTCTTTTATGAAATATTCGGACTAGAAAAGTCTATAGGAAATACAAGAAAGCAGGTGTTGAAAATATCCTATTATTGATCAATCCTATTATGGGGCATTTTAATCCAAATAAAAAAGATTTCGAAAAAGCGATAGAGTTTTTAGACAGTGATCCAGCCAATGAAAAAACGGACCATCAAGGATGATCCGTTTTAATGTGAGAGATTATAATTAAATAATCTCACGGGGGGTTAGTTTTTAGTAAATGTCTTTTTGGGTATTTGTAACATTAAATTTACCAGTTGGTGTGATTAACCTTTTATCCTTAATCACTTTTTTAAGTTTTAAAGTTTTGTCATCAACCACGACAATGGCAGATTTTTGGTCTTTGCCATTCCATACTGAGAACCATACTTCATCACCTGCAACATTGTATTCTGGTTGAACCACACGTTGAGCCCCTTCATCACCAATGTCAGCCCATTTAGCAATAGGCAATATTTTGAAGCCATCATCTAAATTATTGATATCAAATACTGCGGCACTTTGTGAGAAAGCAGTATCAGGATTTAACGGTGCATCTACCCATAAGTTATTTGAGTTTGGATGAGATTTAACAAACAATGATCCACCACCCATGCCTTTAAGTACACGGACAACTTTCCATGCATTATCAGGATGATTAATCGGATCTGTACCCAATAGGGTAATTTCATCACTGCCCAAAGCACTGGTTACCCAAACAGGCCCATATTTTGGATCGACAAAATTAGCGCCACGTCCAGGATGAGGAATACTGGTCACATCAGTGAGGGCAACAATTTTACGGTCTTTAGAATCAATAACAGCTATTTTGTTAGATTTATTGGCAGCTGTTAGGAAATATCTGTGAGTGCTGTCCCAACCACCATCATGTAAATATCTTGCTGCTTTAATCGTGGTAACAGATAAGTTTTCAATGTCACTGTAATCCACTAACAATACTTTACCTGTTTCTTTAATGTTAACAATGAACTCTGGATGCTCATGAGAAGCAATAATAGCCGCTACACGAGGCTCAGGGTGATATTCATTGGTATCAACAGTCATGCCACGGGTAGATACTATATTTAATGGTTCTAATGTATCACCGTCCATAATGGTGTATTGTGGAGGCCAGTAAGATCCGGCAATGGCATACTTATCTTCATAGCCTTTGTATTTAGATGTTTCAACTGAACGTGCTTCTAATCCTACTTTTATGGTTGCAACAATAGCAGGTTTTTTCATCCATAAGTCAATCATATCAGTTTTTGCATCACGACCAATCACATAAACATAACGCCCCGATGCAGAGATACGTGAAATGTGAACAGCATAACCTGTTTTTAGAATAGTGATTATTTTCTTTGTATCGCCATCAATTAAGGCCACTTCACCAGAATCCCGTAATGTCACAGAGAAAATGTTCTTAATATTTATCTTATTCATTTTCTTAGTTGGGCGGTCTTCAGGTTTAACAAAAACTTTCCAAGAATCCTTCATTTCTTTCATGCCCCATTCTGGAGGCATAGGTGGTTCATGTTGTAAAAAACGGGACAATGTATCTATTTCATCTTTAGTTAAATCACCTGAAGTACCCCAATTGGGCATACCAGCTGGAGATCCATAAGTAATCAATGTTTTAAGATATTCTGTGCCTTTAACTCGAGTGATGTCTGTGGTTAATGGCTTGCCTGTGGCTCCTTTTCTTAATACTCCATGACAACCAGCACAACGTTCAAAATAGATTTTAGTGGCATGTTCAGATTCTGCCACTGTCATTTCTGGTCCATCAGAGGTGATTAATTGTACCGTGTCTTTGGGATCAATTCCTGAAGGCGCTCCTTCATATCCAGATTCTGCTTGACCAGGATGATCGACTTTTGAACCCGTTGGTACAGCCACTTTGTTGGATCTTAATTCAGCCACTTCGCTGGCATTTACTTGAAAACCTTTATTGCCCCAACTGTTCATGATATAAGTCACAATATTGGCAACTTCATCGTCTTTTAAGTATGAAAAATTAGGCATGATAGCGTTGTAAATTTTACCATTAACCATGATTTCACCTGACAATCCGCTAATCACGTTTTTTATGGCACGGCTTTTATCCTCTAAAAGATAATCAGATTTTGCTAATGGAGGAAATACACCACTCATGCCTTCGCCGCTTACTTGATGACAAGCAGCACAATTGGTATTGTATAAAGTCTCCCCAAGCTTAACTTGTGTTGCCAAATCACCACTCATCATTTCTGCCTTATGTGCAGCAGCAGAATCAGCAGCGCTAACACTTAAGCCTGCCAGTAACCCCACAATCATTAAGGACTTCTTCAAAGTTTTCATTTTATTACTCTCCAAATTTTTGGTTATTTCATACAAAAGGCAACAACTGCCTAATTTGTAGTGATTTTAAATGTAAACACACATACAGTAATTGACATATATCAATTGAATCCTGCCATGTTTATCCGATTTACAAACTGATAGAGTAGGACAATGATACGTATGTTGATGGCTGTGATAATGCATCAATAATGGCATCATTTTCATCAAAATTTCTGACTTGTTGCCAATTCCAGTATTGTTTGTTGGTTAGGTTAAATACGCCAAATCTGACTGTTTGATTTTTACCTATGGTTCGATTGATGAATAAATCAAAAACAGCATATCCTGAGGGTTTGAAAAACGTATCATCCTCTTCATTTACTTTGTCAACGCCTTTGACGAATGTAGAAAATAAATTAATATTCCAGAGTGAATTTGGCAATCTCCATTCAAGATTGTTCACAGCTTTTGCAGGTGAGATACTGTTGAGTGGTTGATTGTTAATTTTATTGGTGCCACGTGTCCAAGCTAGACTACTATAGCTAGAAAGTACATCATTGATTTGCCAGTGATGTGCCAACTCCAATCCATAAATTTCGGCTTTATCAATGTTTCGAGATTGAAACAACAGTGTGCTGGTTTCTGGATCAATACCAATAACCGCTTTAGATTCAATAAAATCCTTGTAGTTGGTTTGAAACAAGGCCAAATTAAATTGATTGTTATCTCCAAAAAAGCGGTAACCTAATTCAAGCCCATTTGATGTTTCAGATTTTAAATCTGGATTGGCAATTGCGCGAATATTAAATATTGGGATATTGAGGCCTATGTTCACATCATCAAATGGTGGTGCCCGAAAGCCCCTGACATATTGTGCATATATATTAGATTCATCATTGAGTTGATAGAGCATGCCTAATTTCGGGGATACATCAAACTCACTGATAGATACAATCTCAGTATCAACACCATTGGCATCAAATAAAGCATCTCTTGAAGGTGTTAAATCATAATAATCAAATCGAATTGCAGGAATAATGGTCAATGAACTATCTGATAGTGATATTTCATCAACGATGAATACACCAATTTCGTCAATTTGTGAGTTTGGAAAGTCTCTTCTTGGGAATATTTCACCAAGAATACTGTTAGTGCTTACATTGGTTGTTAAATTTGTTTCAAACCCATCTCTCAATTCTTCGATATTTGCAGATGTATAATCTAAACCATAAATAATATTATGCGTGGCAGATTCTGTAATAATTCTTTTATTTAAATTTAATTCAATGCCCGTGTTTTTTTGTTGAAACTCAAAGTGACGAAATTGATCTAATGGTGTGCCTGAAAAAGAGCTCCTTTTTTCAAACGTATCTTGATCAAAACTCGTTTGAGCGTAATATCCTCTTATTACGCCATCATCAAACCATGAATTGTTAATAATAAAATCATAGTTCAGTGTGATATTATAATGATCACTTGTGTCAGTCGCATTGAGTTCAGTGGTTCGTGAAAAGCGTCCTTGTCCTATAAATGAATTGATTTGTGTATCACTCTCTCGTTGTGAGCCACTAAAACCAAATTTTAAGGTATTACTGCCTGAAGTGTTGACTATAAATTTGCTAAACAGTGACTGTTCATCCCAATCTGAAAAATCTCGTGCCGTATGGTTTGAGTCGTGATTGATTAATCCTTTTCCATCACGTTGTGTTGCAGCAAGAACGCCACCATATGACTCATTGTCCCATGCTGTTAATGCTGAAATCACTCTGCCATGGGTTTTACCATCGTATCCCAAACGAAATTTTGTATATTTGTTATCATCGCTTAATCGGGTTAAATCTTGAGGATCCCAAGTTTGTATTGATACAATGCCTCCAATTGCATCACTGCCATAAAGTGTCGATGCAGGACCATTGAGTATTTCAATACTTTTAATTAAATCAGTCTCTGGAAACTGCGATGTTGCATTTGAATAACTGCCTAAACTAAATTGTTTGGCATTGGTGATACCATCCACTTCAATTGCCACTCGGTTTTTTCCAATGCCACGTATATTTATACCTGTAGTACCAAACCTGGTTCCTGCATTTTCTATTTGGATATTACCCTCATAACGCAAGACATCTGCAATATTTTCACTGTTTGTCTCTGCTATGTTATCTGATGTTATTACAGAAACTGAACCTATAACTTCAGCAATTGGCCTTGCCTGTTTGTTGGCAACAGCTACCACAGTTGTTTTTTCAAGCTCGAAATTAGTGTCATCCTCTGCAATCAGATTGCCAGAAGCTAACAAAGAAGCAAACAGAGCCATGGTTTTTCTTTTCATTTTATTATCCACAATATTATTTATTACTGAAATTTTAAAATATATAGGAATCATTCACTTGATTAATATCAAATAACTTAAATGAATCAAAATGGGTCTAATTTTGATTAATATTAACCTTGCGGGATAATACCAGTCATCAGGAGGTCAAGAAATTCTCATATCAAGGCATAGCCTGTAATTAAGGGTCATTTCCTTGATA
>CAJXVJ010000252.1 GCA_913061105.1 uncultured Alcanivoracaceae bacterium
TTCTGCCTGTCTCGTGGGCTCGGAGATGTGTATAAGAGACAGATATTAACAACACTTAGTTAAAATGGTTTATTTAATTATTTCTTCAATTGCAAAATACTTGGCAACAATCTCAATGGATTAATAACAATACACTAAAGCGACAGTTCATTGCTTTTGTTATTTCATTATTAATTGTTGTATTAATTTTATTGATTCCCATTCATTTATCATTTGATACTGAGTATCAGCAATCAACGATTGAAATTGAATTATCTAAAGATAAGCCCCAACCAATAATTGATTTAAAACCAGAATCCCCAGCTGTTAAGAAAAGTGAAACAGCCGATACTCAGCCAATACCAGAGCCTATTATCCAAAAATCTGTTGAGAAGCCACAGAAAATAGCTGATGAAAAGTCTAAAGATCTTCCCCCTTCAATTGTATCACCAATAATTGAAGTCACACGCACACCCAAAACAACGGTTGCAGAACAACCTAATAAATTACCATCCAGTGGCGTGATATTTGATTCGGCATATGGAAAAGTTCACTTGTATGAACTAGATGATGATTTTAAAGCCAGAACTGGAAATGAAGATGATTTTATATTTAAAGAAATCAAACAACCTGAATGGAATATGGTGACTAAGTTAATAGATGAAGAGGTTGATAAACCCAGAGTATATATGAACTTTTATTCAGAAGGAATAGTGGGTTCGACCGAAAGGTTTTTTGATAAAATATCATACAAAAAAGTATTTACAACACGATATGGAACAAAAATTGCCTGTGGTGGGGTAGGGCCGTTGATTATGTGCTCATGGAAATAAGTGTTTCTATGAACTAATAGTGGTTTCACATATATTCATTAACTGTCAAGTGACTATTTCATAAACCGCGCAACCAATTCTTTACCCTGGGCTTTGTATTTTACATCTTGTAATAAGATACTTTTTTCACCTTTATCTAGTTCTTGGTGTTGGCCAGGGCGTAGCTTTTTAGGTAGAAATACGCCACCATATCGAACACGTTTTAGCCGGTTAACTTTAAGGTCTTGTGACTCCCATAATCTTCTAACTTCACGGTTTTTACCTTCGAGTATAACCACATGAAACCATTGGTTGGCTTCTCCAGCACCAGCAGATTGGATGTCATTAAATTTAGCTTTGCCGTCTTCAAGTTCAACACCTGCTTTTAAGTTATCTAGTTTAATTTGATCAACATCTCCAAAAATACGGCAGGCATATTCTCTATCAATATTGGTGCTAGGGTGCATCATGTGGTTGGCAAAATTACCGTCAGTTGTGAACATCAGTAACCCCGTTGTGTTGATATCGAGGCGGCCAATGTTAATCCAACGTTGCCCTTTTAATTCTGGTAAATTGTCAAAAACTGTGGGGCGATTTTTTTCATCCTTACGGGTGCAAATCTGGCCCAATGGTTTGTGGTACATTATGACTTTAAAATCTTGGGCTTTGGATTCAATAACCCATTTTCTATTTTTCCATTGAACAACATCACCCTCAGTCACTTTACACCCTAACTCAACCAAAGTGCCATTGACATAAAGTTGGGCTAATTTAATTGACTTTTCTAACTGACGCCTTGACCCAAGTCCGCTGCGGGCCAAAACTTTTTGTATTCTTTCATGCCCTTCCTGGTTTTTTACTGAGTTGTTTTTTTGTTTTTCCATGTTATTCTTCATCATCTATTATTTGAAATTGGTCTAAAAACCCTTCTTTTTTGATTTCTTGTTCCAATTCATTTTTAAGTTTTGGTTCTAAATCCAATTCAGGTATTAATGTTTCTATGTCTTTTATTTCAGCCAATGTGGGTAAATCTTGTAATGATTTAAGGTTGAAATAATCTAAAAATTCTGGTGTGGTACCAAACATCGCAGGTTTTCCTGGTACGTCTCGGTAACCCAAAATTCTAATCCATTCTCTTTCCATAAGTGTTCTTATGATATAACTACTGACTGCAACACCACGCACATCTTCAATCTCACCTCGTGTGACTGGTTGTCTGTATGCAATCAATACAATGGTTTCTAACATTGCACGAGAATACTTTTTTGGTTTTTCTTCCCATAATTTTGAAATCCAAGGCTGTAACTGAGTTTTTGTTTGTAGCCTAAAACCACTTGCTACCTCAATTAATTCGATGCCACGGTCAGTGAAATCTTGGTTTAATTGTTCTATGGCTTTGGCAATGTCGTTGTGTGTTAATTCTTGTTCTGAAAATAATTTTTGTAACCTTTTTATAGAAACAGGTTCACCAGCAGCCAATAATGCAGCTTCAATAATATTTTTTATTTGTTTAATTTCCATTGTTTTCTTCGCCTTCGTCCTGCAATGATTTGATGTATATTTGTCCGTAACTTTCGTTTTGTACCAAATCAAATACTTGTGATTTCATCAATTCTAATACGGCCAAAAATGTTACAACCACACCTTGTTTTCCCTCTTCTGGATCAAATAAGGCATTAAAAGATACATATTTTTTTACCCTTAAAATATCCAAAAGGTGGGTCATTTTGTCCCTAACACTCAATACTTCACGTTCAATTTCATGCGATATTTTCAAATCTGCTCTTGCCAGTACATCTTTAAATGCCATGATTAATTCACGCATATCAACTTCAGGAGGTTGAACAAAATACTGTTTGCTAATGACATGTGCTGAGGCAAGAAAATAATCACGTCCCTCTCTTGGCAATGTATCTATGTCTTCAGCCGCGGATTTAAAGCGTTCATATTCTTGTAATCTTCTTATCAGTTCTGCCCGTGGATCCTCTTCAACTCCTTCTTCATCAATTGGTTTAGGCAATAGCATGCGAGATTTAATTTCCGCTAACATGGCAGCCATAACCAAATACTCAGCAGCCAATTCAAAATTCATCTCACCTAAAATATTAATGTATTCTATGTATTGATTTGTTATTTCGTTGATGGGTATATCTAAAATATTCAGGTTTTGTCGCCTGATGAGATACAACAACAAATCCAATGGCCCTTCAAAAGCTTCCAAGATCACTTCAAGTGCTTCCGGAGGAATGTACAAATCTGTAGGCATCTGTGTATACGGTTTGCCTTCAACTATGGCAAAAGGTAACTCAGATTGTACTTCAATATTTTGTTTGCTATCAGACAAAATCAATGACTCCTTTGCCTTCTCGAATAATTTTTGGACCATCGTCTAATAACTCTACAACAGTGGTTGGCTCCACAGGAGTATAACCTGAATCAATAATAATTTCTAAGGCATGGCCAATGTTGTCATTTATCATTTGTGAGTCCATTTCATACATGTCAACATCTGGCATTTCTAATGATGAACTCATCATAGGCTCGCCAAGTTCTTCTATTAAAGCCTCAACCACTTTGTGTTCGGGCAATCGTATACCTATGGATTTTCTTTTTTGGTGTTGGAGTTTTTTTGGAACCCGACGTGTCGCAGGTAAAATAAATGTATATGGCCCAGGTACATGGTTCTTAATTAGTCTAAAAGCAATATTGTCAACCAAGGCAAATTCATTAATTTGGGAAATGGTATTACAAACAATACTGAAATGGTGGTGTTTGTCAATTTTTTTGATTTTTGCAACGGTTTTAGGTGCTTGTATATTTTCCATTGCCCATGCTATGGCATAACCAGAATCACTGGGGTAGACAATTATTTTACCACTGTGTATCGCTTCAGCAGCTTGTTTGATTAGGCGAGGCTGTGGGTTATCAGGGTGAATATATAAAATACGGGCCATATTATACTTTTACAAACCTATTTTCATCGCGATTTTTTGCCACATGTTTAGGATTCCAGACCTTGCCATTCATAACAACCCATGCTCCTTGATCTAATGTTTGTACTGCGGCGATGGCACATCCAATATTGAAGATGGCATCTGTGTTCTGAAATTTTGCTGGAGTGAGTGCTCCGGTTAATACTATTGTTTTGTCTTTAATATCAGACAAATAGTGAGCGGTATCAACCATTGTATCTGTTCCGTGTGTAATGAGAAAATAATCTTCGTCAGATTTTTCTATGACTTTTTTGATTAATTCTCTGTCGTCATCTGTCATGTGTAAGCTGTCTTTTTTCATTAAAGATAATACTTCAAATTTAAATGCTACATTAAATGATTTCAATAAATCACCGATAACTGGCTGGCCAATTTTATACTCGCTAGCATCATCAAAATACAGTTTATCTATGGTGCCACCAGTTGTGATTATCTTTAATCGTTTCATTATAATTTTGTATATTTTAAAAAAACACCATTTTATCTATAAATGCAACAAAACCCAATTCATATTTGCATGGATATGTTGCATAATACTGTTCTATTCAATTTTTTGTATAATTATGTCCAAACACAGCAGTTTTTATGTGGTATTTTTATTTCTGTCACTGTTTATCATTCCAGCAAGTGCACAGGAGGATGTCGATAATGTTATTAATGAGAACAATGATGTAGTTAAAACAGTTCCAAAAAATGAATTTGAAAACCTCATATCTACAGATAAAGTTGTGTACCAACTTAGAAAGAAATATGGAATAAAGGGCTCTGTTATATTAACTAAAGCATTGTGGCAAATTCTTACTTCTTATAGTAATCAAGAACAAGCACAAAACACATGGCAATCGGCAATTGGTCTTGTCAATGATACGGACCATAGCAAGATAGAATCTCATGTAGATTTAGAATTTTCAACCGCACAGGTATTAAGCACATATAGCAATGGAATGAATTTGCAAAGGTGGTATAAAAACAGGACTCAAAGCACATTATCAAGAAGTAATATAAATGATTTTTTTGCTTTGAATGATGATTTAAGAATTTATTTACAACTGCATGATGTCTGGGAAATCATCTTACTAGATATCATTAAACAAGAAAACATTATGTGGGCTGATGTTTTCGACAACAGTATGGATTTATTTGCTCTGAACATTGAAGCAGTTAATGAAACAAAAGAAACCGAAGAAGAGGACTCATTTTTATTACCTGTCTCTTATACACATCTCCGAGCCCACGAGACAGGCAGAAATCT
>CAJXVJ010000253.1 GCA_913061105.1 uncultured Alcanivoracaceae bacterium
GAGATTTCTGCCTGTCTCGTGGGCTCGGAGATGTGTATAAGAGACAGTTACTATTGATGGGCCAGGAGCTGATCAACTGACTATATCAGGGGATAATATGACTAATATATTAAATTTTACCAATAGCCCAAATAATACAGCCACAATTAATGGCTTAACTTTTATTGAAGGATCCACTGACAGCTTTGATTCTGTTATCGTAAATTATGGTCACTTAACAATAAACAACAGCAATTTTAATAACAACAATTCAGAATATGGAAGTACCATTAGGAATACAGGCAGTTTATTTCTAAATAATGTTAGTATGGATAATAATGAATCAACTAAAAGAGCTGGTGCAGTCTATCATGATGCTTGTGCAACATTGATGCAAATCAACAACAGTAGTTTCACAAATAATAGAAATTTAGGTGAGGACAGAGGTGGTGGAGCTATCACTAACACTGGTCCTTCGGCCATTATTCGTAACTCTACTTTTGTAGGAAATACAGCAACTAACATTGGCGGTGCGATTTATCATCGGTTTTGGCCTTTAACCGTTCTAAATTCTACCTTCTCAAATAATACAGCTAACAATGATGGTGGGGCAATAGCTGCTTCATTTAATGGAGCTTTAACAATAATAAACCAATCCACATTCATCAATAACACAGCCACATTAGGTAATGGGGCCAGTATTTATACGCAACAAACATTATCATTAAACAATAGTATTTTAGCAGGCAGTAATGCACTAAATGAATGCATAGCCACTACTATATCGAATAACAATAATAACCTGGTTGAAGATGGAAGTTGTGATGAAAATGCGTTAGACCAATTAACCGGTGATCCCATGCTATTTGATTTAGCAGACAACGGAGGCAGTACTTTATCCTTTCTACCTATGACTGGTAGTCCTGTAATTGATTCTGGTAGTCTTTCTGATTGTGCTTTTTTTGATCAACGGGGCCAAGCAAGACCCTCAGATGGAGATGGAAACGGATCGGATGATTGTGATATTGGTTCAGTTGAAGTGGCAAATCCTGATGTGATATTTAAAAGCAGTTTTGAGAGTTTTTGAATACTCAGATGCCATCAATCTTGGCATTACAAAAATTAACTAACTAAATGTCAAAAAACTTTTCTTCTAAATCGACTGATTCATTTCTTGAGTTATTAAATTTAGCCAAATGTTCGGTATTAATCTCAACTTACCAAGCTGGTCAGCTTGTGGTAGTTCGCCCACAAAACTTGGGCATTAATACACACTTTATGGGATTTAATCGTCCCATGGGAATTGCATTAAAAAACAATGAGTTCGCAGTGGGTGGTCAATCATCGATTACAGTATTTAGGAACTTATCTGCAGCAGGTCCAAGCACTGGTCAAGGAGAATCAGTAGATGCCTGTTATATGCCAAGAAGAAAAATCTTTACCGGAGAAATTGATGTACATGAAATGGGATACGACAATCAAGATGAATTGTGGTTTGTAAACACTAAAATGTCCTGTTTAGCAAAGCTTGATGATGAATATAGCTTTGTACCTCAATGGCGACCGTCATTCATCAGTTCATATGATTTAACAGATAGATGTCATCTAAATGGTTTGGCATTTCGGGATGGAAAGCCCAAATATGTCTCTTTACTTGGGGCTTATGACACAGCAGGTGGTTGGAGAAAAAACAAAGTTTCAGGCGGGCAAATTATTGATATAGATAACAATAATGTATTGGCAGAAGGTTTATGTATGCCCCACTCTCCTCGGTGGTACCGCAATAAACTCTATTTTTTATCATCGGGTACAGGGCAACTGATGTCATTAATACCGGGGCAAGCCCCTGAAGTGGTTTGTCAGCTTCCAGGATTTGTCCGTGGTATGGATTTTATTGATCGGTATGCATTAATTGGTCTATCGCAAATTCGTGAGAGCTCAACTTTTGCTGGTTTGCCTTTAACAAAACGTGTAGAAAAAAGAGAATCTGGGGTTTGGATTGTTGATTTAGAGACAGGTTCAATTGTTGGGTTTTTAATCTTTACTGGTAATGTTCAAGAAGTATTTGAAGTCAAAATTTTACCTCACCAGTTTGCCAGTATTATTGATGAAAACAATATGATACTTAATAATTCTTACGAACTGCCCACATCTGTACTGAATAATTTGGCACCAATAGACCCTACTCAAGTGGCCATGGAAAAAGCAACTCAATTTCACATGGATACGAAATTCAATGAAGCCATTGCAAGTTATAAAGAAATAATCAATCAAGACAAAAATCACAGACAAGCAAATCACCAATTAGGTATCTGTTTGGTCGATGCTGGTCAATGGCAACATGCCATAGAACATTTGTCACAAGTTATCATTCAACAACCAGATAATGCAGAGGCAATGAACAGCTTAGGATTGGCATACTCTGAACTTGGAAATCTTGACCAAGCCATTAATTGGTTTAAAAAATCAATCAATACCGACAACCAATTTGCATTGGCACACTTTAATCTAGGCATGCTATTACTCAAAAAAGGCGAATACAAACAAGGTTGGGAAGGATATGATTGGCGTTGGCAAACTCCTACATTTGTTAAATTTCAATGCAATCAACCACAGTGGCAAGGTGAAGACATCAGTGATAAATGTTTACTGGTTCATTCTGAGCAGGGATTTGGTGACCACATTCAATTTATGCGATTTTTACCGATAGTTGCACAATTATGTAAAGAACTAATATATGTTGGCCCAGAAAACATGGCACCATTGGTAGCAGAAGTCTCAGGCGTGTCTGAAAGTCGAGTGCCTGGACAAATAGCAGATGACCGTTTTGATGTTTGGTGTCCATTAATGAGTCTTCCAAGGTGGTTAGGTATTGATCTTTCTAATATTCCTGCTCCTAAACGTTATCTTAAAATCCCACCATCCGCAGTTGTGAGTCAATTAACTGGACAATTAAAAGTCGGTGTTTCTTGGTCTGGCTCATCTAGTTTTAAAAATGACAACACCCGCTCTATTCCTCTTGAGTTATTGACAAGCCTATTTGAAATTGATGGCATTTCGTTTTTTAGTTTACAAATGCCATTATCCAAATCAGATCGTGAGTTGTTAAATCAATACAATGTGCAAAATTTAGAACCAGAACTGCCTGGCTATGCTCGCACAGCTGCCCTAGTTGATCAATTAGACTTGGTTATCACGGTAGATACCGCAATTGGGCATGTGGCAGCAGCATTGGGCAAAAAAACATGGACCTTACTGTCAGCTAACCCTGATTGGCGTTGGCATGAAACAGGAAAAACAAGCCCTTGGTATCCATCCATCACATTGTATAGACAATCCAAAGTCAATCCTAATTGGCCTGATGTTATTAATGTAGTCAAAAAAGATTTAATGCAGTTTAATGATAATTAATTAGGATATACATCTATGTAACCTTCTTATTTCTTTGGAAAATCGTATATTTATCAATGATGTTTTAAGGGATTATGGATATTTGTAATTTAGAAAATACAAATATTAAAAGCTTAATCTAGCTGAGGTATGCTAAGATAATTGAGATACTTTTAATCACCATAAAATTTGGGGGAATCAATATGTTGTTAAATAAGTTAAATAAGTTTTGGGTTCAGTTGGTGTTTGTTGGATTTATTTTCATAGCCAATATACAAATGGCCTCTGCTTTATCTAATATAACCATTACACCTGCAGATTTTAATATCAATGCAACTACCAGTTATACCATTAGTTTTCTTTCTGAAGAAGGTGTTGCTGAAGGTGGTTTTGTAGGAGTTGCTACTACAAATGCAGCCACTGGGCCAGATTTTTCTGGAATTCCCACAGGTCCTATCACGATAAGTACTTCAAACGGAGATGTTTTCGCTTCTATCAATACTGCCCCTGGTACCAATGTTCAATTTGACTTACTTGCAGGAAACTCAATACCGCCAAATACTACCCTTACATTTACATATACAAATATTGTAAATCCAGCTGTTCCAGGATCAGGGCCAGATTACAGTCTCATAACTTTTGATTTTGTCAATTTTGTTACTCAAGCCACAGCACCAGGGACTATTTATACAAATCCTATGCCTGATGGACCAGTTGTTATTGCCCCAATAGCAGATTTAACAGCATCAGGCAGTGCATTGGTTGAAGCAGATGGACCCCAGCAAATTGTTGCAAACCTCAATACAGTTTTTGAGGATGGTAATGGTAATCCAATGACATTTAGTATAGATGCTGGAAATGATGCCAATATTGCTACTGCAAGTATTAACAATAATGCATTAACTATCAATCCGATAGGTTCTGGGACCACTACATTTGGTATTACAGCCACTTCTGTTAATGGATCAGCTACTGATACTTTTGATGTGAGAGTCATTGGTGAAATTGATAATGCCATGATCATACCTCAAGATTTAGATGCTGGTGCAACAGGTGTCACATATAACTTGTCATTTACGCCAGCAGGCCCAATTACATCTGGGAATACCATTTGGCTGCAAAGCAGCGCAGCTGGTGGACCTGATTACACAAATGCCACAGTTTCTATTTCTGGTGGTAGTTTAACGGGGGTTTTATTTGCACCAGGTGCCGTTGGCACTGTTATTATCCAAATCACTGGCGGCACAGCCACCAGTTCTGATACTGTTAATATCACTATTAACAATGTTGAAAATCCCGGAAGTGGTGGACAAGGCCCTGATTACAATCTCCTTTATAGAGATTTTGGTACAAATGACATCGATAAAACCACAATTGCTGGCAGTATCTATAATGCAGTTGGTGTGCCAACAGTGACTTCTCCTATTGCCAATCAAAATTTAAGTGAGTCCAATGGTAGTTCAATCATTGTTGATGATTTAAACACTGTATTTACCGATGGTAATGGTGACATTTTGTCATTTACTGTTGAGCCTGGCAATGATGCAAATATAGCAACCGCTAGCATCAATGGCAATGAATTAACGGTTACTCCCACTGGTCCTGGTGCTGTCTCTTATACACATCTGACGCTGCCGACGATCTACTCTGTGTAGA
>CAJXVJ010000254.1 GCA_913061105.1 uncultured Alcanivoracaceae bacterium
AGATCGTCGGCAGCGTCAGATGTGTATAAGAGACAGCTTGTAAGGCCATTAATTTTGCTTCGGATAATTTTTTTATTTGTTTGTGCCATTGATCCTGAATATAAAAATAACGCATTAAGGCCAAACAAATAATGACCGAAGACAATGATAATTTAATGTTGATGTGATTGATTGAATTATCACCAGTTATTAATTGCAGCGACAGTTGCAAATCTAGAAAACCAATGAGTTGTGAGATAATAGAAGTGATGCCAACTACAATTGTAATGACTAATAATACACCATAGATGACATTGAATTGATTTAACCATGACTGTAGTTTGCACAATATAATGATGACTGTCATTCCTATAAAATGCGCCAATAGTGTCAAAATAGACAAAGAATATAAAAAACGCAGATTAAATGACAAAGAGCTTAATGCATAAATCACCACCACAATTTGAATCATGACAACAGAAACAAAAATTTGTTTGTTTTCACAAAAGTTTGTGAGCCAGACATTTTTCAAACTATGAAAATTTTGCATATTTGCTAAATTAAATTGAATACTAATCTATTATAATGCCTAATCAATGGTCACTGTGAAGCATTTTAATATAATAATAAAAAATAATAAGCCATGATTAATGATAATTTGGGCGAATCCTGTTGAGAAAAAACTATATGACAACAATAAAAAACAAACTAATTGCATTTCAAGAATTTTTACACAAACACATTCCCATTAGTAAGGAAATGGGTTTAACAGTGTTAGAGTATACTGGTGATACTGTTAAGTTTAAAGCACCAATATCCTTGAATATAAATGACAAGGGAAGTGTCTTTGGGGGCAGTGGTTCATCAATGATGATTCTAACAGCCTGGTCTTTGGTTAAATTAAATTGTGAAGAGAAAAATATTATCTCTGATATAGTTATACATAAGAATGAAACAGTTTGGCACAAAGCCATGTATTCAGACTTAATCATTGAAGCCAATTTTGATACAAAATATGACTTTATTAAAATTAAGGACAAAATAAAGGGAAAAAAACACCAAAGAATTAATTGTGTCATAAAGCTAATAGATAACAATGGGGATTTATTTAGTACAATGGCTGCTAAATATGTCATAATTCCTAAATCATAATAGAATCAGGGCTTAGAAATGAAAAATACAACAATGACTTTATTATTATCCGTATTGGTATTGGCTTCGTGTGGTGAAAGATCACAAAAAAAACGTAATTTAGATGAAACATTGTTTGCATATGCGGCATTAATTCGGTGGTCTAACTATGATGGTGCAATGCGGTATTTAAAACCCAATGTAGCTGAAATACAACCCACAAGTTTCGAATTAGAGCACATCAAACAATTTAAGGTAAGTAAATATCTAGAAAATCCAATAACACCTGGTGCGAAAGTTGGTGTCATCAATCAAAGTGTTGAAATTCAATTATATAATATTCACAGCAATCAAGTTAAAACCATATATGACCATCAATCTTGGGAGTTTGATGAAGCATTACAACAATGGTTTTTGTTAACTGGCTTGCCAAAATTAGATTAAATTAATAATGAATGGAACAATTTTCATAGATCAAATTAAAGTAGATGCGATACTCGGTATTTATGATAATGAACGGGTCAATAAACAACTTTTAATCATAGACATTGAATTGGATTATGACAGCAGTCAAGCCAGTCAATCAGATAATATTAAATACGCTATTGATTATTTTCAAATCACAGAAGACATTCATGAATATGTCTGTCAATCTTCATTCCAGTTGATTGAAGCTTTAGCCGCTGCCATAGCAGATAGGATTCTTTTGAATAAATTAATAACAAAAGTTCAAGTTACTGTAGCTAAACCAGAAGCACTAATAAAGGCCAATAATGTAAGATTTCTGCAAACAAAGTATAATACAGGGTAAAAACCATTAATAGTTTGTACTAATTCATATAAACATATTGAATTAAGGTTGTTTGGTGCTAAAATTATCAGCTATGATTAATAAACAGAAAATTCTCAAAAGCCTTATACTTGTTTTGATAGTATCAAACAATGTATCTGCTGAAATCATATGTGATCCGAATAGTGAAATTGATGCCCAAATTGTAAAACCGGGCCCTACTCAAAAACAGAATAAAGCCATTGAATCCAAAACAACGATTGTGAAAGATAATAAAAACACCAAAAATAACAACAGTCATTTCAGTGTTTTAAAATTGTTGATTCCTGATGGATTAAGGTAAAAATTATTTAATTTTCAGATTTTTTCGTTGTATCTAATCGTGTGGTAACTGTTCAATTTATTTATACTTTTCTTTAACATTTTACCATCTGGCCATTGAATAGTAATCTCTACATTTTTTTTGTAATCCCCAAGACCAAAAATCAATCTAAAATCTGACTGACTCATATAACTGCCACCGCTGATGATTTCTTTTCTTTGTTTCATTGGTCCACTTGTCACTGTAACAATAGCACCAATTGCGCTTGTGTTGTTCATATTACCAATGAGTTTGATGCCTAACCAATTATTGTTATTAGAATCAATATTTTCAAACACTTCGAGTTTATCAACTATATTGCTGATTGCCAAATCAATTTTCCCATCATTATTCCAATCTGCAGTTGCTAATCCACGTGATGATTTTTTCGAAGAGCCTGTAATTGAAAATTTGGCATCTTGTAAAACAAATTTTTTACCCTTGTGGTTTAAAAATACTTGATTGTCTTGGGCATAAGATTGTCTGGAATCAGTTTTTTTAATAAAATCATGTATATGACCATTTGCTACAATTAAATCTTCATATCCATTATTGTTAATATCATTAAATGAAATACCCCATCCCATACTCATATAACTGGATTGATTTAAATCAAATAAATGGGTCATATCTGAAAAATTGCCATCACCAAAATTTTGGTATAGTGTATTTGTTTCCATAGAGAAATGGGTGACTATTAAGTCTTGTTTATCATCCTGATTAATATCCGCGAGGGCTATTCCCATACTGCTCTCTGCTTTTCCATTTTGGTTTATAGCTGTGCCTGAATATAATCCGTTATCAGTAAAGAACCCCTTTCCATTATTAATATATAACCTGTTGCTGGTCCCATCATTAGCCACATAAATATCCATATCTCTGTCATTGTCATAATCACTGATTATCACTCCAAAGCCTCTGTCTTCAATTCCTAAATCTATACCTCTCTTTTCAGCTTCTTCTATAAAGTTACCATTTCCATCATTTATATATAATCCATCCATTTTACCTTTGTAGGCACTTGGATTACAGTATCCTTTTGCGGTACCTGTTTGACAAGCTTTGTTACTTGAGGATTCAAATTCTGCATATCTAGTAACATAAAGGTCAACGTCGCCATCATTGTCCAGATCTGAAAAAGCACAACTGGTAGACCATTGTGTTGTTTGTGGTTTAGGATCAAGATTTTGTGATTTAAAGGTTTTTCCTTGATGATTAATATATAAAACATCATCACCATAATTAGTAATAAGAAAATCTACCCACCCATCTTGATTAACATCAGCGCTGCAAACACCCATACCTTTGCCTTTAGTATTAAGAGGTAAAACAGTTGAGGTGACATCTTTAAAATCATTGCCTAGGTTTAGATAAAACTTATGCGAGCCTATGTTGCCATTGATTGCCAACAAATCAATTTTATCATCGTTGTTATAATCAATCCATCCTAGTCCACTCCCTGCCGTTTCAGTAAAATCAAAATCACCTGTTCGTCCATCATCATGTTTGAAATTAATTTTCAATTCATTGGTTTTATTGTGAAATATAGTTGGTTTTGCGATTAAGACAGACGAATAAAGAAAAGAAAAAATAAATAATATTAATATTATTTTTTCTGATTTAATTGCAAATGGATTAACTTTTGAAAATGTCATATGTGTTATTTTGTAATGTATGAATGTTATTAAAAAATTATACTACAGTTATTTAGAACAAAGAGTTATTTAATTTAAATATTTGAATTGAATTATCTTGGTTGATTGATTTATTAAGAATAGCTTTTGCAAATTCAACATTGCCTTCCAGAAGATACAGTTTTGCTAATTGTATGATCCAAACATTAACCCAAGGTGCATAATCGATAGCATTATTTAATTGATATTTGGCTTCATGAGTTTTATTAGACTTAAGTAATGCCATACCAAACCAATAAAGGTTAGGTGCCGAGTGTGGATACTTATGTGCCGAATTAGCACATAAATCTAGCCCTTTTTCTGATTGATTCGAAAGAATATATGTTTGGCAATACAGGACGTATTCATCTGAAGTAATCTTAACTGATTTAGATGCAGAAAACATATAATCTGCCAAATAAAGAGATCGAGTATTTTTGATGGCTTCTAGGATCAATATTCTATTTTTTTTATTTAATGATTTTATTGATAGTTTTTTTAATTCAATTTCGGCTTGTTTAATTCTATTTAATTTCACTAATAAATTAATTTTTAGTGCATTATAATCATAGCTATTAATTAAATTATTATTTAATTTATATAGTGTTGTAATATGTTCAAATTTTTTATCAATACTAATTTCATTCTCAATTGAATTCAACTTGTCATAGATTTGAAGTGCTTCTTTTGCTTCTCTAAACTTTTGAATGTTCCTATATGCTTGGCTTAATAAATAGTAATTATTTTTATGCATACCGCTGATAGAATTTACATTTTTTGCATGACTGACAACAGCACTGTAGTTTTTTAGTGTAAAGTTAATACGTGTTGCAACTAAGTGATAATTAAGGTTTTGATCAGATTTAGGTACTAAATCTAAATGATAAATGGCTTTATTAGAATCAATCCCTTCCCAAATAACTGCAAGATAAAACTGATTGTTAATGTGATTTGATAATTTTTCTAAGTCTTCTATCATACCAACATTTTTCATCTGATTGATTAAAGAAATATCAATTAAAGAAAAATCTAATAACTGATTCTGTCTCTTATACACATCTGACGCTGCCGACGATCTACTCTGTGTAGA
>CAJXVJ010000255.1 GCA_913061105.1 uncultured Alcanivoracaceae bacterium
CGAGATTTCTGCCTGTCTCGTGGGCTCGGAGATGTGTATAAGAGACAGATTGTGAGTGACAGTGAATACCAGTTAAATGGAATATTTTTAACACATGCCCATATGGGTCACTATACAGGATTGATGCATCTGGGCAGAGAAGCAGCAGGTACCAATCACATGCCTGTATATGCCATGCCAAAGATGAAAGAATATTTAACCACAAACGGACCATGGAGCCAATTAGTCAAACTTAAAAATATAATTCTGAAAGATCTTACTAACAATAAAAAACTCGCATTGAGCGATGACATTACAGTAGAACCATTTATTGTTCCACACAGGGATGAATTTTCTGAAACAGTTGGCTATAAAATTTATGGCCCAAATAAAACTGTTCTATTTATTCCTGACATCGATAAGTGGCAAAAATGGGACAAGAATATTATTGATGCGATTAAGGATGTTGACTATGCATTACTTGATGCTACTTTCTTTAAAAATGGTGAAATACCGAATCGAGACATGAGTGAAATCCCCCACCCTTTTGTTACTGAAAGCATGCAATTGTTTTCTGGTTTGTCTAATGCAAATAAGGAAAAAGTAATTTTTATTCATTTTAATCACACCAATCCTTTGTTACATCAAAACTCTGAGGCTAAAAAAATCGTTACTGAAAATGGATATAAGGTTGCCATTGAAGGCATGGAAATTGATTTATAAATTTAAAATAGTACTTAAGTTATAGAGAGTTTTGCATAACTATGTGGTGAAAGAAAAAATTGAGAAAATCTATCAAGTTGAGAGAAATTTTGCGTGTAATAGCTTGCTATTGCCAATAAATTTGTCGAAAAGTTGGTAGGTTTAATCATTTTTTACTCATCGCACTAGTTATGCAAAGCTCTCTTATATTCTATAAACCAAAAACTTCATAATTTTAGACATGCCTGTCATTATGTTTTTAACTGGTTGTGGTAAATCAACTCCACCAGCATCACGTGCATCTTGACCATGTCTAATTTCATCTGCTTTCATTTGTGCCAATATTGCATGGGTCTTAATATCTTCTGTGGGTATTTGATCAATGTGTTCTTGCAAATGGTCCTCAACTTGCTTCTCAACCTCAATAACAAATCCGTAGCTGATCTTATCACCAAACAAAGCTGCAGTGGCTCCTAGTGCAAATGAACTGGCATACCAAAATGGATTTAGTATACTTGTATGCGTTTGCAAATCATTGATGCGCTCTTGACACCAATACAAATGATTGTGTTCTTCATCGGCTGCTTTAATCAGATGTGCGTGGGTACTTCTATCTTTAGCAAAGAGTGCCTGACCATAATATAAAGCTTGAGCACACACCTCTCCCGTATGATTAATGCGCATTAATCCCTCTACATTTTTTTTATCTTGATGATTATGAATATAATCAGTACTTTCTGATTCAGGTGTTAATTGAGAAGGATTTTCTGGGGGATTGGCAACAATTTTAAGAAACCTATCAAATTCACCAAATAATTTATCAGTAATACTTGAATTGTTTTTTCTCATGATTGTTTTATCACGTGGCAACAATTTATGTTACCACGTTTTTTTTAAATTAATTTATAAAACTGGTGGCTCGAACACTTTTTCGTTAATTGAAATACTGGCTGTTTTTCTTAACTCAGCAGCAATATTTTGCATTTCATTGTTTGAAACAGTTCTTTCAATTTGTGTAGCAATACTGGCTTTTTCTTCGTCACTTATTGTACTGACATCTGCAGCAGAAACAGCAGTCAAATTAACCATTGCAAAAGCATTATTATTTGATTCAACATAGGCTGTTTGTTGATTTTCATCATCAAATTTCATTTGAAAAATATTCTTAACCAATGTAAAAGGTTGTTTTGAACCTACTCTCTCAGTATTTTCAGCAACCACTACAGTTTTTTCTAATTCAGTTGCTATTGACTCTAAGGTACTTTCACCTGAGTTGATACTTTCAACATATTTAATAACTTCCTGTTTAACAATTTCATTGGCTTTTTCAGATCTTAATTTAGCTTTGATAGCATCAGTAACATCTTCAAGAGGTTTTAATTCTGCTGGTACAAGTTCATTAATATGCATATAAGCAATGTGATTTTCACCAATGTCTATCATTTCACTTGTTTCATTATTGAGTTTTACTGAATCACTGAATGCAGTCGCTGAAAATGCTTGGTTGGCAGCCATATCTATACCACGGCCATTTGCAAATAACTCTGTAGTTTTCATGCTCAACCCTGATGCTTCTGCAGCTAACTCTAGTACATTATCTGAATCAACTATGGCTTCGTCTAATATATCAGCAACTACTAAAAATTCATCGTTGGCTCTTTCGGTTTTAATTTCATCGATTAGCGTATCTTTTATCTCTTCTAGATCAGGGATAGCTGGTTCTTTAATTTCTGATAATTTAATAATATGATAACCAAAACTTGATAACACAGGTTCAGATATTTCTCCTGCTGCCATTGAGAATAGTTTTTCATCAAATGCAGGCACCATATCACCTTGGGTTACCCAACCTAAATCGCCACCATTAGGCGCAGATCCAGGATCTTTTGAGACTTCTTTTGCTACTTCAGAAAAATCTTCACCTGCTTTAATTCTAGCAGCTACTTTATCAATTTCTGTTTTGACAGCTTCTTCATCACCACTAACTGGTAATAAGATGTGTTGAGTTAATCGTTTTTCGGGGGTAGCCAGGTTATTTCTTTTTGCTGTATAAAATTCAGAAATTTCATCATCAGTAACATCGATTCGATCAAGTAAATCTGCTGGCGATAATTCAATATAATTAACAGAC
The DNA here is from genome assembly GCA_913061105.1 of uncultured Alcanivoracaceae bacterium. GTDB lineage: Bacteria > Pseudomonadota > Gammaproteobacteria > Xanthomonadales > Marinicellaceae > NORP309. The sequence continues at coordinate 2,813 of CAJXVJ010000255.1, forward strand.
ACTTGTTCTGTAGTCATGTAATCTGAACCAAATTCTTTGTAATGATCATTTATTTCTTCTTCTGATACTTCTACAGTATCTAAATAGTCAGCACTTGATAATTCAAGGAAGTTAAAACTTCTGGTTTGTTTTGATAGTTTGTATTGGTTTTCAATTTCAATATTCAGTGAAAATGCTGTTTTGTTAATCATTACTGGCAAAGCAGAGCCTTGAATGTCTTGCTTAATTTCTCTTTGTAATAACTCAGCTGATTTATTGACTTGAAGCAAATAGTTGGCATAGGCTTTTTTACTGAATTTTCCATCAATCTGTAATCCTGCAGATTCTTCTATATATTGTTTTACAGTTTCTGGTGATACGTCATAATCAAATTTTTCAGCTTCTTGTCTTAATAGTTCAGCATCTACAAGTTGATTCATTACACCACGTTTAAAATTTTCAGATTCAAAATATTCAGACCCTAAATTATCTCCAAATTGGCTGGTTAATCTGTTTCGTGCGGCCAGGTTGGCCTGATCAAATTTCACTATGGAAATTTTTTCACCATTTACAGTAGCTGCACCATCATTACCTGCTGATAGAATTGAACCACTTACGCCCCAAAAAACAAATGCAATGATGAGTAAACCCATTACTATTTTGGCACCAAGTCCAGATGATTGTTGTTTTATATCTCTTAACATAATTTATATATTTAAATCTAAAATTTATTGAATTAAAAAGTGTAAAAAAAAAGGGTGTCTTATGACACCCTTTTTTCTATAACATGGCGGAGTGGACGGGACTCGAACCCGCGACCACCGGCGTGACAGGCCGGTATTCTAACCAACTGAACTACCACTCCATTTTTTGGTGGGTGCTGAGGGGATCGAACCCCCGACCCTCGCCTTGTAAGGGCGATGCTCTCCCAGCTGAGCTAAGCACCCAGTATTTCTACTGTTTTAAGTCTTAAAAGGGCTATTTAGTTTAAAGCTTCTTTTAATGCTTTACCAGCTTTAAATGATGGTACATTTGCAGCTTTAATTTGGATAGTTTCGCCAGTTCTTGGATTACGGCCTTTACGAGCAGCACGTTTCTTCACAGAAAACGTTCCAAATCCGATGAAAGACAAAGAATCTTCATCTTTTAAACATCCAGTGATAGTTCCAATCATTGCATCAAAACATGCAGTTGCTGTAGTTTGTGAAACTTCAGCTTGTTCAGCTACGGCTTTAATAAAATCTGCTTTTTTCATTATATCTAACTCCAATTTATTGAAAAATAAGCAATCACAGGATTGCTCAATTATGTGTTATATGTTCAGGAATAATTCCGAAATCGAATTGTATACTATATATATCTAAATGTGGTGTATTATTTGGAATAATTAATACATTTTTATCGTTTTATTTAGATTAAATCCTATTTTTTAATTTTAATGACTAAATGGTTCTTGAGTTGGATTATTCAATCCTTCATTTACATTTAGCATCAGATGAAAATCTTCATCTGATATGGGCTTTAATTCATGCTCTAAGGCAATTTCGAAAGCTTCATCTATGTATTTAACTGGGATAATTTCCAGTTCATTTTTAACCTGAGAGGGCATTTTAATCAAATCTTTAGCATTGTCAAATGGAATTATCACTTTTTTTATTCCACCACGTAATGCCGCTAATAATTTTTCCTTTAATCCACCTATTTCAAGCACTTTTCCTCTTAATGTGATCTCGCCAGTCATGGCAACATCTGAACGCACAGGATTGTTTGTTAATGCAGAAACCAAAGCCACACACATGCCTACACCAGCACTTGGACCATCTTTTGGAGTTGCTCCTTCTGGCACATGTATATGAATGTCTTTTTTCAACAGAGATTTAATATCTATTCCCAATGATTGCGACCTGGATTTGACCATGGAAAATGATGTTTGGATAGACTCTTTCATGACTTTACCTAAGTGTCCAGTCAAAGTTTGCTTTCCATTTCCTGTTAAAACCGTTGATTCGATATGCAGCAATTCTCCACCCACTTCTGTCCATGCTAATCCAGTAACCATGCCAATTTCATTTTTTAATGTGGCTCTGCCGTAATTGGTTTTTCTAACACCTAAGAAATCGTGCAAGTTCCTGTCTCTTATACACATCTCCGAGCCCACGAGACAGGCAGAAATCTCGT
>CAJXVJ010000256.1 GCA_913061105.1 uncultured Alcanivoracaceae bacterium
CTACACAGAGTAGATCGTCGGCAGCGTCAGATGTGTATAAGAGACAGTAGTTAATAGTCATCGCGTCATTGCGATAACTTGGTGCCCATTATAGGTAAGTAACATTTTAAAAATATCGGCAAAAAGCTGATTGTTTGTAAGAGTTTTTTGATTTACAAAAGGAAAATTCCTACAAATACAAAATACTTAACTTTAATACGATAAATTTATTACGGGGTTCTTATTTGATTTATATATAAAATTCAAATGCATCAGTCGTATAATAAAGAACATCGCATAACTATAGCCGAACTAAATATATAGAATATTTACAAATGACCAATACAAACCAATTCTTAGTCACTGAAGATTTAACAATCAATCAATTGACACAACAAGTCACTCATAATGGAAGCCTTTTACTGCTGCCTGATTTATCCTATAGAACATTACTGTTGTTGATTGAAAAGGCGCCAAACACAGTAAGTGTAGATCAATTGATTGAAAACGTTTGGCAAGATATTGAGGTTAGCTCTGAAACCGTCACCCAAAGAATCGCATTATTAAGGAAGTCTCTCAACACCAATTCTAAGCCTGGCATTAATTATATTTCATCGATACGAAATAAGGGTTATCGATGGGTTCCAGAAGTAAAAACAATTAATAAAACATTAAATAATAGTAACCACTATAGATTGTGGATGTTACTAATTACTGTTGTGTTGGTAATTGCTTCTTCTTGGTTTTATTTTGCTAATCAACCTAAAAATCAAAACACCTCTTTTCAGACCACACAGTCAAAGGATGAATTTTTATCCCAAGCATGGCTCTATTTAAATAAACACGATCTGCCCAGTAATAAAATTGCATTAGATTTATTTAGAAAATCATTGGCAAACAATTCTGAAAACACCGAAGCCATGATAGGCATATCCTTTGCCATCTCTCATCAAGTTACTAAATATAATCAACCCAATAATTTATTGGATGAGGCTGAAATATTAGCCAATAAAGCCATAAAATTAAGCCCCAATAACGCCGATGCTTGGATTGCACTGGGTTTTATTAAGGATGCAAGAGGAGAAATAGATCATGCCATTGAATTGTATAAAAAGGGGATTAAAATAAATCCTGATGATGTTTCAACAAAAAGTTCATTGGCTTACCTATACAGTCAAAAAGGAAAATTAGTAGAGGCAATGAAATTAAATATTGAATCTATTGGAAGCAAACAAACTTATTTAAATTTACAAATTGCCAACACACTTGAATTATTAGGTTTTGATTCTGTTGCAGAGCACTGGTACCATAAAGCCGATGAACTATCTCCTGACAATGTTTTTGTCACCCATCAATTGGCTCGATTTTATATATCTAACGATCAAAACTCAAAAGCTAAAGAAGTCATTGAATCTGCGATGAAAAGAGGCATTAAAAGACCTGAACTCAATGTGCTTTTAGGGATTATTGAGTTAATGAATAAAGATAATGAAAAAGCCACGGTTAATTTTAAAAACGCACTGAAAGTTGATGCTGATGATTTTGAAGCCAATATTTGGAATAAGATTGTTTCAACAAATAATCAGAACAGCATTGCTGAAAAGGAAAAATTTGAAGCCCAATGGCTAGAAGAATCAGCCGATTGGCCTGATGTAGAAGTTTTTAAAGCTTTATATTTGGCACAAAACAATAGGTTTGAAGAATCTATTCAGAGTTTAGAAAAAGCGTACATCAATGGTTATATTAATCATAAGTGGCTAAAAAAACTACCTCCTTTTTACCCGATTAAAGATAATCCAGAATTTTTAAGGGTTATTGAGACCATGCAAAACAATACCAGTAAACAAAGACAACAGTTATTAAATGCTGACTGGTTACCGGTATCATTTTTAGATCCTCAGAAATATTAATCAGCTGTTTTCATTAATTCTGGCAACGCATAATCAGTCAATATTTTATGCGACTGAACGTGCATGTAGCTGGTATTATATGCCGTACTGGTTATAAGCACTGACGCATTAAATTCAGGAATGAAAAATAGATAATTTCCGCCATTTCCAGCTGCAGCATATGCTATAATGGTTTTATCATTAACTTTAACATTATTAATCCACCACAAGTAGCCATATTCAATGTCTCGGTCCTCATCTATCACCGCTCTTCTGGTTAGAGACTCTTTAATCCAAGCTTCATTAATTATTGCTTTATCATTTGCCCTACCATTATTAAGCATTAAATTCCCAATTTTAATCCAATCTTTTGAGGTTAATTTAGCCCCACCTCCACCATTGGTAAAACCCAGTGGGGAGTATGAAAATTCAGGTTTGTTTATCCCTAATGGGTTGAAAAGTTTAATCTGCAAGTATTCACTCATTTTCATCTTAGTGACTCTTTCAACAAGCTCAGTCAAAACTTGTACTCCACCTGTACAATAAGAAAAAGAACGGCCATATTTACTGTTTTCAGGGGGTTTTTTCCATGGTGGAATGCCTCGAATCGGCAAGTTTAATATGAAGCCACTCCAATCTTCAATGATATACATTTTCTCTTCATTGCCTCGCGAGGCATCATTCCAATCATCACATTCTAAGGAACTGCTCATCGTCAATAAGTCCTGAATTGTGATTTTGAGTTTTCTAACGTCGCTGCCTTTTTCCGGCAACTTATCATTAAAATAATCAAATATTGGATTGTCTAGATTGTCAATCAAACCATCATCAATGGCAAATCCTAAAGCCAATGAAGTGAGTGATTTACTGGCTGAACGCATGTCATGTTGAGTCTCTGCGGTTGCCTTATTAAAGTATTTTTCATAGATGATGTGATTATTTTGAGAAACCACAACGCTGGTCATTTGCTTAAATTCATCATTGTTTATTTTATCAGCCAAGCTATCCAAAGAACTGGATTCAGAAGCTGACGCCTTAAAAGCAAAGCTAAAAAGAAAGAGTGTTGTTAATAATTTCATTTGGATAATCTACCTCGTTAAATCGAACCACTAATTTACTGAAATATTAAAAACACTGCATGAATTAAAGCTAAAGAATTCTAAAGATATATAAAGCATTAGCTAACTTATTGTTATTGAAGAAGATAAATAGTCAACTAAATTTGAACAACCATTTCTTTTGAAACATTTGCCTTTCCGCCTGCCATTAAAGTTTTGATTTTATTGTCTTCAACTTGTAAGTTAATAATAATCTTACTGGGAGATGGAACTGGCATGTAATAGCCTTGCTCAATATTAAAACCTTCTTTTTTCTCATCAACAATATCATATAAATAACAGGCCAATGGTCCTGCTGCCATCCCAGTTGCCGCTTCTTCATCCACCCCATATCGAGGAAAGAACATTCTGGTGGAAGCATCATTGTCACGGTCATGGGTTTCTTGGGTATAAATATAGTATCCAATAAGATCTAGTTCTTCTGAAATATCTTTTATCGCATCAAAATCAAGTTTCAATTCAGCTAAGATTTGTTTATTTTTAACTCCTACAATAACAAATGAATTACCAGTATTAACCAATAAAGGATCCCGTAAGGTTAAATCTTGGGAAATCCCTAATGAGTCAAAAATTTGATTATGGTATTTATTCACTACAGTATATTTTGGAGCCAGTTGTTCCATATAAGCCATGTCTTGTTGAATTAATATTTTTCGATTGCCATCAATGGTTTCTTTTGATGACCAGCCTTGAGCAACAAGGTTTAATTGAGAAAGATAAGAAAAAACCGCTACAGTCGCATGTCCACAATGGGCTATTTGACGATTAGGTGTATAAAAATCGAGTTTAAAATCAGCTGTTTTCGATTGTGAAACAAAGGCAGTTTCAGATAAGCCAACTTGGCTGGCAATATTTAGTTTTTGTTCGTGGTTTAATTTATCAGCATCCAGTACAACCCCTGCTGGGTTTCCACCGTTGTTATTTTCAATAAATGCATTGAGTATTTTTACCTTAACTTTCATTATGTTCTCCTGTAAATAATTTTATAGGAGTACACCTTAACCAGTTAGAGTATACTCTAAGTCAAGCGTTTGTTTAAATCTTTTAGTTTTTTCTTTGTTACATCAATATAATGTTCAATGTCTTCTTGTTGTGCTTTTAATTTACACAGGTGAATATCTAATAATTCTGACACTTTTTTAAATTCATCCTTTTTATAGGCATTTGTATAAACCTTTATCTTTTCCAACGACATGCCAGATTTTTTTAAACAGGTCACCCAATTGGCAATATCTACATCCTTATGGTTATAGAATCTATGTCCGCTATCGTCTTTTGTTGGCGCATCCAGCAAACCCAATTTTTCGTAATAACGAATTGTATGGGTACTTAATCCTATGGTTTGACTGAGTTCACCTATCTTCATAGTGTTTTTAGTTTTTGAATAACAATATTAGATTATACCGCAGAGCGAAATTAATTTTGATCGAAACTTTCTAATTTACTCAGAAAACCCTCAATGACATTTGCTAATTCAATTGCTTCTGTTTGCAGAACGAAATGAGGTCCATCGATTTCCTTAATCAAAAGACCATTAAAACATTCTCTAAATTCCTTGGCTTTATTATCTGGCACCAACTTGTCAGATTTCGCTAAAATATAAATAGATGGTATCAAACTAATGAATTTTTGGTACCTGAGTTTCTGCATAACATCGATTCGATTCTTTAATATTTTGACAGGGGTTTGATCCACGAGTGATATAAATTGATCTATCAAATGTTTTTCAGCAGAACTTCCCATAAAGAATTTTTTTATAAAATAACGAGCACCTGGTAATTTAGACAATATTTTAATCGGTAATTGTTTTGCTAAACTTAACAAAGCTTTGTTTGGACTTGATAAGAATGTCGCTACAAAGACAACTCCCTTCAAGTTCCCAATCTTTTGTTGTGCCAATTTAGCTGCAATAGGTCCTGAAAAAGATTCAGCCTGTCTCTTATACACATCTCCGAGCC
>CAJXVJ010000257.1 GCA_913061105.1 uncultured Alcanivoracaceae bacterium
GAGATTTCTGCCTGTCTCGTGGGCTCGGAGATGTGTATAAGAGACAGTTATTATGACTGTAGATTTAAACTATTTAACTAGAAGAACCCTGGCATATATGCTGGACTGTATGATTGTTTTTTCAGTTATTATGTTGTTGCTGCAGTGGCTTATTTTGGCCCCTGTGAGAGTATATTTTGGAATTGATGAGTTGTGGTTTCATGACAGTTCAAACATGTACATGTATGTTTTATTCACAATATCCTTACCAATTTGGATATATTTCTCATGGTTCGACAGTTATAAAAGCAGTGGAACTATAGGCAAAAGACTCATGAAGTTAAGGGTGCTTAATCAAACTCAATTAACAGTCATTGGGTTTCGAAAATCAGTTGTCAGAACTCTGTTAAAATTATTGCCTTGGGAGTTAGCGCATATTGGTGTTATATTTCCAGTTCATATGTTTTATGCAGAAAATCCAGATCTAAGAATATTAATAATAATTGGATTGGTATTATTTATCATTTACTTTTTAAGTATTGTCACTGATAAAGAATCACGTTCACTGTACGATAAATTACTTGGGGTTAATGTAATAAGCTTAAAGTAGTTAGGATTAACTGCCTCGGTATGTTGAAAAACTGAATGGGCTTAATAACAAGGGAACATGATAATGTTGTTCAGGATTATCAATCATAAAATTGATAGTGACACTGGGGAAAAATCCTTTGTTTTCATGGTAGCTGGCAGTGGCAAATGATATCCTGTATTCGCCAGTTTGAGCTTGTTGTGTCATCCAATCCATTATTCTGCCATCATCATCGGTTATGCCTTGAGCGACAATATTCCACTGCTCATTTGATAAGAATTCTAAAGTAACAGGAATATGTTTTGCAGGACAACCTTTGGCTGTATCTAGTACATGTGTTGTTATTGGGCTCATTTATTATTCTCGTCATTGTTGTTGATATCAGGACTAGCTATTTCAGCTACTGTTTGTGGTGCTAGAAGTTTATCTAAACGCAGGTGGGTAATTTTATTTTGTTCTGCTGCAGCGATAAGGATTTCATCAGATCTTTGGTTGGGCAATCTTGCACTCAGCAAATCTAACATTTGCTTGGCTGTTTTACCTGTTGCACAAACTATAAATATAAATCCAAACTTTTTTAAATAAATACCGTTATTTAATTTCAGCTGTTCTAATATTTCATTACTGGCTTCATTGGCACCTTTTTGTTCATTACTGGCCCATTTGGATGTATTGGCAAATTTCCTTTTTAGAGAAGCAATGTCTCCAATTTGTGGATGGTGCATAAATGCTTCAAGATAATCTGCTTCTTCGCATGTCCCCCAAATATCATCACAAGTCTCATGCAAAGTATCAATATCTAAAAAAGGGCAGGCGGCAGTCATTGCGTTGACCCATTTTTGACTGCCACAGCATTTTTCAAGTTCAATTGTTTGATTTGTTGTGGATAAATTATTAAGTTTATTTATCATATTGATTATCTGTCTATTTTACCAGTTAACCTTAATCGACTGATACCACCATCTGGATAAATATTGAAACGCACATGTGTGATCACAGAGTGGTGTAATAATTCTGATTGAAAATAATGTTGGTAATCGGCTGAAAGTTTTGTTTCAGGCATAAAAGGTTGCCAGTCCATGCTTTCTAAATCCTCATCTTTGGCATCAGGTGCATTAATTGCTTCTAATGAGCACCTATCAGGGAAGTTACCTTTAAAATGACAGGTATCCACTTCAACGGTTTTGACACCACCGGGATGTCCTAATTTTAAAATACACCAATCATGACCAGGACCACGGCGCCTTTTGGTCTCCCAACCATCGCCCATGTTTTCGCCCCGGTGTGGCATGATCAAATTATCTTTGTCGCTAAAAAACATGTCGTTACAAGATATGACTCGGCCACCATTTTCAACAGCTATTAAGTCAATGTTTTCTTGAGGGCTGACCTGTGTCCAATCTGGTTTAACTTCACCATATACTTTTAGTCTGGCAACACCACCATCAGGATAAATATGTAGGCGCACATGAGTCCATTCTTGTTCTGAGTCGATTTCAAACAAGTTTTGTGAACCAGGTTCTAATGATATTTTTGCTAAGATTTCATGCCAATCATCATCATTTGGCACGCCATTGACACAAGCGGCTTCTATGGATGCATGTGGTGGATGATTACCAAGAAAATGATTGGTATCAATGTCAACCCCAGCAATGATTCCACGCAATCCCAATTCAACAACACACCAATCATGGCCTGGCACTCTTTTACGTCTGGATTCCCATCCATCCATCCATTTACCATTGTCGGTGTATTTTCCCTCTATAAAAATTCCACGTCCTGGTTTGATCAAGTTTTCTTTTCTTGCGAAAAAATCGTCAGTTGTTTCTAAAACCAAACCACCCGTTCTTTCAGCGGCCAGATCGATTAATTTTGTAAAATTGTTCATATTTTATTAAATGTATTTTCCAATTGGTTTATGGGTGAAGTTTTTATTGTTTTGATCAAAAATAATTTCACCACGTAGATAAGTTTGTTCTATAACTCCAAGAACAGTATGCTGTTCATAAGCCGACATTTTGTTTTTATATAAAATGTCTTCTTTGTTAATGGTGTGCTTTGTTTCAGGATTCCAAATAACAAAATCTGCTTGGTATCCTTTTTTTATTTTTCCTTTACAATGGTTTAAATTAACAAGGTGAGCAGGGCGTTCACACATCCATTTGACTAATTGGTCAATTCCTAGATTTCTTTTTTGTAATGCCGTCCAAATAAGGCTGAGCCCAAATTGTAAGGACGAAATTCCACCCCAAGCTTCCCATAAATTCTCTTGTTCGAGCTTTTTCAAAGCTGGTGTACACGGTGAATGGTCTGATACTATAAAATCAATTGTGCCATTTTCTAGTCCTTCCCACAGTGAATTTTGGTTGTTGTTATCTCTAATTGGAGGACAACACTTAAATCTGCCATCTCCATCAGGTATGGTCTCAGAAGAAAGGGTTAAATAATGAGGACATGTTTCAGATGTCACTTTAATGCCTTTTCTATGGGCGCTTTGGATAAGTTCAAGGGCTTTTGCTGAACTCAAATGCACAATATGTACTTTACAATTGTGTTTTTGTGATAATTCAATAATTTGTTTTATGGCCTCATATTCCCAACTGTCAGGGCGAGATTCTAAAAATTCTTGATAACTTTTCTTGTCTTTTATATCAGGTTCTTGATTGTTTAAATCTAGTTCAGCATGAACCAATAGAGTAGCGTTATTTGCAGCCAATATTGGCATGGCTTTGTTTAACGTTGCAACATCACTGGCTGGAAATTCATCAATGCCTGAATCAATCATAAATGCTTTGAATGAATTGATACCTGCATTCATCATGTCAATTAATTCATTTTCATTATCGGGAATTACACCACCATGGAAGCCTATGTCCACCCACATTTGGTTCTCTAAACAAGCTTTTTTAACATTAACAGCCTCAAGTGTGGTGGTTACTGGTATGCAATTCAATGGCATGTCTATGACTGTGGTTATTCCACCAGCAGCAGCAGCCTGTGTGGCTGTGTTAAAACCTTCCCAATCAGTACGGCCAGGTTCATTAATGTGAACATGCGTATCAATTAACCCAGGCATAATGACCAGGTCACCGTAATTTGTGTGTTGGCAATTGGCAGGTATTTTGTCACAATCAACAATGTCTTTTATAGTTTCATTTTTAATGATAATGGCTGCTTCAATTAAATGGCCATTAACAAAAACTCTTTTTGATGAAATAGCTCTCATTTAATCATCCACTAGATCTAATTGGTCCAACCATCTGCCCAAATCTTGACGCTCAGAATCGGTCATTTTTGTGGTATTGCCTAATGGCATTATTGGCGCATAAACAACTTGTGCTTTAATTATTTTGGCATGGGTTTTTAAAGATTCAAAATCATCAAACATCATGCCTTTTGGGGCGACAGAAAAAATTGGACTAGTGGGTTTGTTTGAATGACAACTGATACAATGTTTCTCAAACATTTCCATAACTTGAAGGTCGGTTATGGCCTTTGTATTCTCCGTCACATTTGACGTTGTGTTGTTTGTTATTGTATGACTTATTTTTGGTTTTGTATAAACAATAACTGCCACAAATAAAATTAAAGAAAAAGGCAATAACCAATGGTTTTTAATTCCCTTTCCTTTTAAATTAAACCAGTGACGAACACTCACACCGACAAGTATTAATGCTGAGAGTACAAGCCAACTATTTTCATGCCCAAAAGTGCTGGGGAAATGATTACTGATCATGATAAACAAAACAGGTAAGGTCATGTAGTTATTGTGAATCGAACGCATTAAAGCTTTTTTGCCCAATGTTGGGTCACCCAATTCACCTTTAATGGCCGAGTTAACCATTGATTTTTGTGAAGGAATAATCACAAAAAATACATTTAACACCATGATGGTTCCAATTAATGCTCCTATATGGATATAAGCAGCCCTTGCACTTAAAAATTGGCTTAATCCATAGGCAAGTGCCACTAATAATATAAATCCTAGTAATGCAAAAACTTTCATGTTTTTAACCAATGCTGATTTGCACATTAAGTCATAGACAATCCAACTGACAATTAAAGTGGATATGCCAATAGCAACTGATTGAGAGGCTGAAATAGATGAAACGCTGGGATCAATCATATAAATACTGGCATTGTAATAATAGACAACGGCCAATAAGGTTAAGCCCGATAATAATGTAAAATAAGCTTCCCACTTAAACCAATGCAAATCTTTGGGTATGGTTTTGGGTGAATGTTTGTATTTCTCTAGATAATAAAATCCGCCACCATGGACGGCCCACAGATTGCCTGCCAATTCTTCCCTTAAATTAACCTGTCTCTTATACACATCTGACGCTGCCGACGATCTACTCTGTGTAGA
>CAJXVJ010000258.1 GCA_913061105.1 uncultured Alcanivoracaceae bacterium
AGATTTCTGCCTGTCTCGTGGGCTCGGAGATGTGTATAAGAGACAGAATATATACTTTTAGACCATTACATTTTGATGAAATTTAAGGGAACTAATATTGTATGAGAGGGTCCAATACTAAATAACATTAAATAATTTAAGCAGAAATACTATGCGGATTGTTATTGTCATCATTGTTATGAACCTCATAAGCTGCACTCCTGTTAGTGAGCGCAAACCTCATTCAGCCCCAATACCCATAATGCCAGAGCTACTTGATGAAGACATTTTAAGCTCTTTTAATCAAGTTCACTTATTGCCTCAGGTTTTTACACTTGATGAACAGCAGCAACAGAATTTTTTAGAATTTTTTAATAGTAACGAAAATAAAAAAACGGCTCCCAATTTGCGCGTTTATAAATTCTTAGAAAATAAGCTAACAAATTTCAACAACTACGAAGACACACTTATTGCAAGTGATGTTTTAAGCCGAGGATCAGGTAATTGTCTGTCGTTGGCAATACTAACTAAGTCATTAACCATGCTGGCTAATATCCCAATTCTCTATGAAATTGTTGAAACAGAACCCATTTATCAAAGATCTGGAGATGTCTTATTGGTGTCAAAACACATACGCACAACATTGCTACATAAGACGGGTACTGTAAGAGGTAAACCAAGAACATCATTGAAAGATATTTCAATTGATTATTATCCTACTGATGGCAACTATCATTTAATACCAATAAAAGAAGTTGAGTTTTACTCAATGTTTTATAACAATAAGGCAGCTGATAATTTAATAACAGACAACAATGATAGCGCCTATTGGAACCTTAAAAAGTCTTTAGAATTAAACCCAGATAACATTATAGCCATTAACATGATGGGCATTGTCCATAAAAGATTAGGACATTTAGATATTTCAGAAAAAATATACTTATACGGGCTGTCATTAGATGAAGATAATAATACGATTTTAAACAATTATCTGACTCTATTAAAGTTACAAAACCGCAGTCATGAAGCAAAGGCAATTGAATTAAAACTCACCAATTATGTGACAAAAAATCCATTTTATTGGGTTGATTTAGCAGATGTTGCATATGCTAACAAAGAATATTCTCAAGCAATCAAACTCTATAAAAAAGCAAGATCAATGGCAGATTATTTACATCACCCTTATGCAGGTATAGCCAAATCAAAAAAACAACAAGGTAAAATAAAAGCAGCCCGTGTTGCCATTAACAAGGCGATTGAAAATTTACACACCAAAGACAGCAAAGACAAATATGCAGATACATACCTGAAAATCTTAACAAGCCTATAGATATAAGAATCAGTTTAAGTGATAAATGTGAGTTTAAAAAGAAGTGTGGTTTAAAAGGGTTGAGTTACTATTAATGAATGAATAAGAGCCGAACTTGCCGGCTCTTATGTCTTTTTTGAATGCCTGTTTCTGCTTTTGTCTTTTGGCTTTGTTACTTTTGTCGTGAACGCCGCCTTTTCGTAAGATTGCAGCTCTGGCAATCGGGTTTCGTAATTGATTACGATTATTATCGGGCATAATTTTTCTCCTATAGTTGTAAGTAATGCCATTGTGGTGATTGTAGTTTTCTCAATTTTTTGTATGAAAAACGGTCTTCACTGATAAATTGAGGCGCTTGTGTCACCTGTTTAAATCCAAATTTCTTTGGAAGTTTCGTATACAAAGATTTTGGTGGTCCATAATCCTTGTCTAAAGCTTTAAGATGCGAACCCGTTTTATAATCATAATAAAACACGTGTTTCACACCAATTTTTTCAACCAAGAATTCTAATGTGGCACAAAGAATGGCTTCATCCCAGATAGACATTAATGGCTTAATAAGCTGTGTGAAATATTTATCAAACAACTTCTTATTAAACTTATAGCCATAAAAGCTATCATTTTTTGGGTTGCTTAAAAAATCATAAGCATCATAAGCTTCTCTTAGCCAATCATTTTGTACTTCTTCAATTAATACTTCAGAAAAGTCTTCACTAAAATCTAGCCTAGACCAAGCCATGGTATTTCTATTTTGGCTAATCGGATGGCTATCATAAGCAAATGGTTCATCATCATACTCTTCTAGCTCGACAGTTTTCTTATAAATCCTGTCATGCGATTTTGTGAAATTTAATTGCAAAACCAAGTTGTGACCTTTACGGCAGGTTTGTTGCCATGCTGGGCGATCACCGCCCCATTGGCCTAAACTTAATGTAAAGTGGTGAATTTTTGTATCCCACAAAGCCATAATGGTTTGTTCATCAATTTGATTAGAACCGTATTGTGCCAACCATTTTTTAATTTTTGGTTTGTTGCAAAATTGTGCATATTGACTGTGCTTTAACTCTTTAACACTCATGGTGTCATTGATTAAATGTTGAAATAAAAACATACAGTATTTGTCTTTAAAATAGCTGTAAGTATTTCTTTCATCAGACAAGCAATACAACATTTCGTCTAATTGTTTCTTGTTCATTGTTATTCTCTGTTTGTATTTTGGTTAATTTCTTTCGTCTTTCTTTGTATCTACTAATTAGTATGTTTTTCATAGTGTTCCTCTAGTTGGTAGATCAATGGGTTCAGAGATCTGTCTTTAACCCATTGATCTGTTTTTAAAATAACTATCCCTTAACACAAACAATTTGTTTCAGGGTATGTTTTACATCTACCAAATCGCTTTGGTTTTGCATGACTTGATCAATGTCTTTATAGGCACCGGGTGCTTCATCTAACATGTTTTTGTCTTTTCTACATTCGACTCCAAGGGTTTGCTCTTTTAAGTCTTGTGTATTAAAGCTACGCTTTGCTTGAGTTCGACTCATTTTTCGACCAGCGCCATGTGCGCAAGAGCAAAATGAGGCTTTCGAACCTTTGCCTTCAACAATATAAGATTTTGCTCCCATGGAACCAGGGATAATCCCCATGTCACCTAAACCAGCTTTGATGGCACCTTTGCGCGCGACAAACACTTCTTCACCAAAGTGAATTTCTTGCGATATATAATTGTGGTGACAATTTATAGCGTGTTTATCAATCTTAAAATCTGGTAATTTTGATGCTTTTAGCGCATCAACTACCAACTTCATCATTTGCTGACGGTTAACCCAGGCATATTCTTGAGCCCAGTTGACAGCAAAGACATAGTCTTCGAAGTATTCCGAACCTTCAGAAAGGTAAGATAAGTTCACATCTGGCAGATTCATCTGATGCCTTTGCATGTCTTTTTTGGCTAAGTTGATAAAGTAACGTCCTATGACATTTCCTATTCCTCTTGAGCCAGAATGCAACATGATCCAGACATCATCATTTTCATCTAAGCAGATTTCAATAAAATGATTACCTCCACCTAATGTGCCAATTTGGCGACTCCAAGTTTGGTTGAAATTCTTTATCATTTTCATGATACCTGGATGTTTATGAATAATTTCATCCAATGGTTTATCAAGACCATTAACTGAAGACCGATTCATAATACATTTGCTATGTCTATCAAATCCAACGGGTACGCGTTTTTCTATGTTCCTGCGTATTTCGTACAGATTATCAGGCAAATCATTGGCAGTTAAACTGGTTCTTACTGCGTTCATTCCGCAGCCTATGTCGACACCAACCGCTGCAGGAATAACTGCATTTAATGTCGGTATCACAGAACCTACGGTTGCGCCTATTCCCACATGCACATCCGGCATTGCTGCTATGTGATGGTGCACAATGGGTAAATTAGCTATATTGACTAATTGATCAATGGCTTGTGGTGCAATCTCATCGGTATAGATTTTGATTGGCACTTTGGCCTTATTTATTTGTTTAAAAATTGGCATAATAATATTCCTTTTGGAATCGGATCAATGAGATCCGATTCTATTAGGCCATTTTTTCAATGAGAAAAATTTCTCTAGGCGAAAAAAAAGCCTGAATGCAATGCATCTCAGGCTTTTTTGAAGTCTGAAAGGCATTGAGTTTATTCAAGCCTTCCAAAAATATTATTTGTATGGAGGGCTTAGTCTATTTTGTTATCTCTTGGTTGGTTCATTGGTGTTACCTCCGTTAATTCTTTCTGGTACATTCAGAAAAGTATGGTTAATTTATTAAATTATTAATGCACAATAGTGTTTTGAGCCATCAATAACTGATGGTCATTATGCTTATTAAAATAATTTTGTCAAATTTTTCTTTTCACAATCAAAGGTTTCGATTCTTAACATTTTAAAAAAAAGGGTGTTGCTCAGTTGAATTCGATATTGCTAATTGAGTTAATTACTACTAAAATAGTATGATGATTCCAAGATTTAGAATAGAAAAAAGTTGTTTGCTCGTCATTGATGTCCAAGGTCGATTGGCTGATTTGATGCACAAGAAAAAGCATTTGTTTAACCACATTATTACCATGATTGATGCTGCCAAGATTTTAGGCATGCCAATTCATTGGTTTGAACAATATCCCAAGGGCTTAGGACCGACTAAGCCAGAAATCAAACAGCTACTAACAGATTCAAGTTACCATGAAAAAATCACTTTCAGTGCCTGTGGTGCGGATGATTTTATTGGCCAATTAAAAAACAATGAAACAAGTCAATGCATTGTCACTGGCATAGAAACCCATGTATGTGTCTATCAGACTGTGATAGATTTATTAACCAATGATTTTCAAGTAAAAGTCAATCAACAAGCGGTTTCTTCTCGTGTTAAAAGCAACAAAAGACTGGGTTTACACAACATGGAAAAAGCGGGTGCGCATATCACCAGTACTGAAATGATTCTATTTGAGTTGATGAAAACAGCTAAGCACCCGAATTTTCGTCAAATATCTCAATTGCTAAAATAAAACCAAACACAATTGTCAAAGTACAAAGGTTTTAATATTTATCTTTAAATTTTACATTCCAATTTATTAAGGATTGCTATAGGACTGTCTCTTATACAC
>CAJXVJ010000259.1 GCA_913061105.1 uncultured Alcanivoracaceae bacterium
TACACAGAGTAGATCGTCGGCAGCGTCAGATGTGTATAAGAGACAGGAAATATACAACAACAAAATCAAACCTCTGTTTGCACAATCTGTATTTTGTTCAGTTGCCACAGTTACAGATGAAGGATTACCCCATGTCAGCCCGATTGGCAGTATTGTTATACTCAACAAAGACAAAGGCCAATTTTTTGAAAAATTCACAAAAAACGTTCCAAAAAATACAAATAAAAATCCGTACGCTACGATTATGTGCGTCAATGATGGAAAATGGTTCTGGTTGAAATCATTAATATCTGGAAGATTTAAAAATCCACCAGCCATTAGACTAGTGGTCAAGATGGGAGAATTGCGTGAAGGAACAGAAAAAGAAGGGCGGATTTTTAAAAACAAAGTTAAGTTGTTTAAGAAAACCAAAGGCTACCAAATGATGTGGAAAGATATGTCACAAATTCGAGAATTTGAAATCATTGATTATAAACCTGTATTTATAGGCCACATGACCAGAGACCAATTCAAGTGAATTCCCCATTGATTATTGCTGGTATATTTAGCCTTTTTGCTGGGTTATTACACCTGTTAATAATTTATAAAGGCACTGCCTGGTATGAGTTTTTCCATGCTGGGGAGCGCATTGTTTCATTATCAAAGCAAGGTTCATTGATTCCTTCATTCGTGACGTCATTTATTGCTGTTGTGTTAATTATATGGGCTGCATATGCTTTTTCTGGTGCTCAATTGATTGGAAAACTGCCTTTATTAAAACCGATCTTAATTATCATTACATCTATTTACTTAATAAGGGGGCTTGCGATAATACCTTTGTATCTATTCTATCCAGAAAGATATGACCCATTTATGCTTTGGAGTTCAGTTGTCTGTTTAATCATAGGATTGTTTTATTTTATTGGAATGTACAAAATATAATTTAATTTGAGCGCAAAGCAGTGCTAAAATAATTAAATGACAAAAACAATCCTTATTACAGGTGCCAGTAGTGGTATTGGTGCAGCCTGTGTACAACAAGCAGCCAACTTAGGTTTAAATGTCATTGCTACAGCCCGAAGCCAGAGTAAATTAGAAACACTGCAAAGACAGCTTAACAATGTACAAATAATTGTGGCAGATATTGCTTCTGAGACTGGAAGAAATATAATCGAACAATCGGTTAAACAACCCATTGATTATTTATTACACAATGCTGCTATATTAGATTCGCCGCAGGCTTTTGCAGATTTGAATGTTTCAGATTTTCGCAATAACATTGTCACCAATGTTGAACCCATATTGTTCCTGACACAAAAACTCATACCCCATTTTAAAGCGGCACAACAAACAGGACGTATTTTAAGCATGTCATCTGGGGCAGCTAAATATGCTATTGCAGGGATGGGAAATTATTGTGTATCTAAAGCTGCAGCTTTAATGGCCAATCAGGTATTAAAGGCTGAAATGATAAATCACGGTGTCATTGTTAATGATTATTTTCCTGGCGTTGTTGATACAGATATGCAAAAAACCTTACGCAGTTCAAGTACTGAAATTTTTCCGTATTCTGATGATTTTAAAAGCCTTAAACAAGATGGAAAGCTAGCCACTCCAATACAAGTAGCAGAATCTATTTTAAATATATTTACAAATACAGACGATCAATCATTTGCTCAATCAGAATGGCTATTCAAACAACCAAACCCATAAAAACACTATATGAAACTATTATTAATCATTCTTATTTTTCCGTTTACCCAAGCCAACTCTGAAATCCCCGATGATTTTACTACTGTTTTTGAACAATCCAAAGGAACTGAAACAGCCACCTATAATCAAGTTATTGAATATTACAAAAAATTAGCAGAAAAGTATCCTCAAATTACAATCCAATCAAAAGGCATGACGGATTCAGGTAAACCATTACATATTGTCACCTATAACAAAGATGAAAAGTTCAATTTCTCAGATACAGATAGAAATAAGAGTAGATTATTAATAAACAATGGCATTCATCCAGGTGAAAGTGATGGAATCGATGCCACTATGATGTTATTTAGAGATTTGGCCACAGAAAAAATAACAACACCAAAAAACACAATAATAGTAACAATTCCAATTTATAACATTGGTGGAAGTCTTAACCGCAATTCAACTTCTCGAACCAATCAAAATGGTCCAAAAGAATACGGCTTTCGAGGCAATGCCCGTAATTATGATCTGAATCGAGATTTCATCAAAAATGACACAGAAAATGCCAAAACATTTGCCAAGATATTTCATCTTGTTAAACCCGATGTTTTTATCGATAACCATGTTAGCAATGGGGCAGATTACCAATATGTCTTGACCCATTTATTTACCCAACACAATAAAATGGGTGGTGATTTGGGTGAGTATATTAATCAATCAATGCGGCCAAATTTAGAAAAAAAGCTAGAAAAAAAGAACTGGGACATTACTCCTTATGTTAATGTTTTCAACAGTGTTCCAGAAAAGGGTTTTAAGCAATTTATGGACTATCCCCGTTATTCTACTGGTTATACTACTTTGTTTAATACAATCGGAATGATGGTAGAAACACACATGCTAAAACCCTATAAACAAAGAGTCGAGGGTACATATGAGTTGATGGCATCCATGATAGAAATAATTGATAAAGATTCTGATAGAATAAAAAAGATGCGCAGTAACAGTCATACTAAAATTTATTCCCAGGAGAAATACACGTTAAATTGGGAAGTGGATACTGACAAAGATTCTCTTCTAAATTTCAAGGGATATGAAGGTAATATGATAGACAGCAAAGTAACTAATGCACAGCGTCTAAAATACGACAGAACAAAACCATTTACCAAGCCAACAAAATACCAAAACTATTTTAAACCAGCTGTTCAAATCACCATTCCGAAAGCTTATGTCATTCCTGAGGGTTGGCACAATGTCATCGACTTATTGCAACTAAACAATGTTAAAATGAAACAATTGGATTCAGATAGAATTTATAACGTTGAATCATATGAAATTATTGAATTTGACACCAGACAATCACCTTATGAAGGACATTATTTGCATTCAAAAACCCAGATTAAAACTTCTCAAATCAAGCAAGCATTTAAACAAGGCGATTACTTGATTAATACCAACCAACCAGCCATTCGTTACTTAATAGAAACCCTAGAACCGCAAGGGCCTGACTCCTTTTTTAATTGGAATTTTTTCGATACAATATTACAACAAAAAGAAGGTTTTTCTCCTTATGTATTTGAAGAGATTGCTGAAGGCCTATTAAATAGCAATCCCAAATTAATGGATGAATTCAATCAAAAATTAGAAAACGATTCTGAGTTCAAAGAAAATTGGTATGCCCAATTAAGCTGGATACATAAAAACAGTGAATATTATGAAAAAGCACACAAAAAATATCCTGTTTATCGTATACTTAAATAAATTACTATTACATATTACAACATAAATTAACCTATCTATTTTGTGGAGAAAATAATGAAAAAAATGTTTTTAATTATATTTATGAGCCTCTCGCTTATCAGTTTATCGGCATGTTCAGAAGAGAAATCAGCAACCGAAAACGCAACAAAAGACGCAGATTTAACTGGTGAAAAATTTGCTGATTCTGCTGCTAGTAAAATTATGAGATATAATAATGGAATGAATCGAAAAACAGCCAATTGTGTTGTTAAATACATTACAGCAGATGGACAGATTGGTTTGGGTGAAGTCAATCAAATGCATTTAATCAGTGAAGACATGTCGAAAAATGCAGGACGTATAAACAAAGCCTATTCAGCTGCCATGCAAGCCTGTCAATAAAACCATAAATTAATATGAATAAATTAGCTGGAAAAACAATTTTTATTACCGGTTCATCTCGAGGTATCGGAAGAGCAATCGCCTTAATATGCGCAGAAAATGGCGCCAATGTTATCATTGCTGCTAAATCGGATAAACCTCATCCCAAACTTGCTGGCACCATTCATTCTGTTGCAAAAGAAGTCGAACAACTCGGTGGCAAAGCGTTGGCCATTAAATTGGATGTACGCAGTGAAAAAACAGTCACCGAAGCCATGGCTTTGGCCAATGACACTTTTGGTGGCATCGATGTCTTAATTAATAATGCCAGTGCCATTGCCTTAACACCTTTACAACAAACCGATATTAAACGATTCGATCTTATTCATTCCATTAATACCCGCGGATCGATGGTGTGTTCAAAAGCGGCCATTCCTTATTTAAAGAAAGGAAACAATCCTCACATTATTACACTTTCACCTCCAATGAACATGGCGAAAAATTGGTTAAAGCCTTTTATTCCTTATACCATGTCTAAGTACGGAATGTCTCTATTAGCATTGGGTTTAGCTGAAGAACTCAGAGATGATGGCATTTCATCTACGACTCTATGGCCACAAACAGCCATTGCCACTGCTGCCATTAAATTCGCATTAGATGAAAAAATAATGAAACAATCTCGCATCCCTCGCATCATGGCCGAGGCTGCATTAGAAATCATAACATCTGAAAATCTTGAGCTATCAGGACAAACTTTAATTGATGAAACCATTCTTCGCAATAAAGGTGTGACAGATTTTGATCAATACAAATATGACCCAAATTCAGATGAGCTTATGCGCGATTTGTTTTTAGATCAGTAAATATAATTTTGAATTGGTTACCAAATTCAATGCGCTTTTTTTAAAGTTAATCATCACTTTTGGGGCTTTTCTTTACCCAATAACCCATAAGTAAGAATGATTTCAGGATGTTTTCAGATTTAAAAATTTGTCTGAAACTATAATTTACTCTAATACCCAAATTATGCTATTAGAGAAAATTCCTATGAGAAATTTATCTGTCTCTTATACACATCTCCGAGCCCACGAGACAGGCAGAA
>CAJXVJ010000260.1 GCA_913061105.1 uncultured Alcanivoracaceae bacterium
TCTACACAGAGTAGATCGTCGGCAGCGTCAGATGTGTATAAGAGACAGCGCTACAGGTGTTGCTGTTTCAGGTACTGAATATACATGGTCTGATATTAATGATAGTGAAACATACTTGATCGAAATTTCCAGTGATGTCGGTTTTAATAACATAGTTGAATCAGCAACAACTACAACTAATTCATATCAGTCTTCTGTTGGACTTGAGAGTAATACAACCTATTATTGGAGAGTAACGGTACAAAACAGTTGTGGTCAAAGTGCCAGTTCAAGCATATTTGAATTTACCACTGGTAGTTTAGTGGATGGATCTGATGCAGAATGTCCTAATGGTTCAGTTGCCAATATTCATTTCTATGATAATATTGAAGGCGATGTGAGCGACTGGACTTTACCTACAGCTCCAATAGGGACTAATACATGGGTTCAAAGCAGTGAAAGGGCGTTTAGTGGGTCTTCATGGTATGCAGAAGATTTAGATGTGAGTTCGGACCAATACTTGGTTTCTCCTCCTATTCTCCTGCCATCAATTAGTGAATCTCCTATATCGCTTTCCTATTGGAATTTTCAAGATATTGAAGCCAATGATGGTGTTTTTACTGATGCCTGTTGGGATGGTGGATTGTTAGAAATCTCTACTGATGGCGGAGCTAATTATACTCAAATATTTAGTTCTCAAATTATAGAGGACCCATACAATGGAACAATTACAGATAATGATGATAGTCCAATATCTGGACTTAATGCATGGTGTGCAACAAGCGCAGTTCCAGCAACTGGTGATCAAACTGATATAACAATTGCTGATTTAGATTCTTTTGCTGGTCAAACAGTGCAATTTAGATTTAGATTAGGTACTGACAATGCAGTGGGTGCAGAAGGCTGGTATTTGGATAATGTTACAGTTCAAGGTTGTCAAGTTGTCAACTAATCGTTCGACAAGTAAAAATAAAAGGGGCTTAGTGCCCCTTTTTTTTGGATTAGGAATGTTCCATAATTAACTGTTTCATATTATTTGTTAATTACTAATTGATTTAAGTATGGTCAATCTGTACATCATTTGGAAAGGGGTTGCCTTTGCCTTTTTCAGCCACATCTTTTAAGCTTAATAAAAATACTGCCCATTTTGTACAGCAATGGGCCATAAAATCAGTGGGTCTATTCCAGTTTTTGTGACTGAAATTGACCAATGTTTGATTTTTTTCTTGGTTTAGTTTAAATACAATTTCTGTGCCAATCCATGATTCTGGCATATTGCCTTTGTGTTTCCAAACAACCCTTTTATTTTTGATGAGTTTGGCTACTTCAAAAAGAAGTGAAATATCATTGAATTTAAATTCAATCACCGAACCGACCGATCCAGCGCCAGTTGTGTCATGTGTCCACCATTGTGACAGACCATTATCTGTGGTTAACAGTTCGAAGATTTTATCAGGTTTTGATTTCACCCCAATTTGATGGATAATGTCATGCATAGTAGTCACCTTTTTTCTTCTATCATACCAATGAAGTCCACTAAAAAAAATATTTTTAAAATAAATTCAAATAAGTGTCCAATTTAAGTGAACTCAAACATCTATTTACTATCGATGCTTAAATCGATATATAATTAATCAAAACTAATAGGAATTTAATATGACAATGAAAAAATATTTATGTGTAGTCAGAAGCCCATCTGGAAAATGTAGCCCACCATCTCCTTCTCAAATGGAAGAAATGTATGCCAAGTTTAATGCTTGGAAGGATAAGTTTGAGGCCAATATTTTTGACATGGGATCAAAACTGAGTGATGCTGGAAAAGTAGTCAGCCAAGCCAAAACACTGGATGGACCATTTGTAGAGGTAAAAGAAATCATTGGAGGTTATATGATTATTGAAGCAGAATCGATGGAAAAGGCGATTGAAGTAGTAAAAGAAAGCCCAGGGGTTGGTTCACCTGAATCCAGTGTGGAAATCAGAGAAATGATGCAACCACCAATGGAATAGGGCGCTTGAATAATAATTTAGTTGAGCACTTTTTTAGGCATGAGTATGGTCACTTGGTGGCTGTACTCACGCAAAAAGTGGGTTTTAGCCATATCCAAGATGTAGAAGATGCTGTTCAAAATGCATTAATAACAGCCTTAGAATCATGGAAGCATAAAGGTACTCCTGATAAACCCCATGCCTGGATTTATCGTGTTGCCAGTAACAATGTAATAGGAACATTGCGACAAAATAACAGACGTTCGGAAATTTTAGAACAGAAATTAGATGCTACTGAATCCATAGATGAAACTGATATTGAATCAATGTTATCAAATGAGTTTAAAGACGGAATTTTGAATTGGCTATTTATTTGTTGTCATCCATCTATTCCAATAGAGTCTCAATTGGTTTTTGCTTTAAAAACATTATGTGGGTTTAGCATAAAAGAAATCGCCATTCGGTTGTTTATTTCTGAGGCCAATGTTTACAAGCGTTATTCTCGAGCACGTACTTATCTTAAGAATCATTCAAATGAATTATCACAATTAAAAAGAATTGATCATTCTATAAGATTATCAGCTGTCAATAAGGTATTGTATTTGATTTTTACTGAAGGTTACTTGTCTTCTCATTTAGAACACTCGATTCGCAGTGAAATGTGTGAAGATGCCATGCGTTTAACTACAATTTTGGTTGATAACTCTGTAGGTAAAGTTCCAGAATCTTTTGCCTTATTGGCAATAATGC
The DNA here is from genome assembly GCA_913061105.1 of uncultured Alcanivoracaceae bacterium. Taxonomy (GTDB): domain Bacteria; phylum Pseudomonadota; class Gammaproteobacteria; order Xanthomonadales; family Marinicellaceae; genus NORP309. The sequence goes on from CAJXVJ010000260.1 coordinate 2,716, forward strand.
ATCTACACATCGCGCGTTTGCCTGCCAGAAAAAATAATGCAAATGAACTGTTGTTGTTAGAACAACAAGACAGAGGTCTTTGGGATCAAAATCATATTCATCAAGGCTTACATTGGTTATCGCATGCATCAGTTGGTGATGATTTTAGCCGTTACCACGCTGAAGCAGGCATTGCCATTGAGCATTGCTTAGCACCAACATTTAATCAAACACGTTGGGATAAGATAGTTAAATGTTATGATTTGTTAGAAAAAACAAGCCCTTCTGCATTGCACCGATTAAATAAATCGGTCGCACTGGCCCAATGGCAAGGTGCTGAAGTTGGATTAACTGATTTAAATAAACAGAATACACCGCAATGGCTTTTAGATTCCTATCAATACCACGCTGTACAATCAGATTTAAACCGAAGGTGTGGCAATATAAAACAAGCAGAAATATCTGCTCAAATAGCGATGGAAATGGCACCAACACCTGCCATTAAAAAGTCCTTGTCATCAAGGCTTAAGGTTAATTGCTAATTACCATTGCGTTTGTCGATAATCTTAATTTCTAGTTTTTTCCAGTGATCTTTTATGAAACCTTTAAATCCAAAATATTTATATAGTTTGAGTTTCCACTCTTTTTTATTAGTGTGTTTAAATATATTACTGATCAACCAGTCTTGGTCAAACCCAATCCATTCGCCAGCAACACTTTTAAGGTTTGCGGAGCAAACAGGTGCTACTTCATTGAAGAGAATTTCTTGCAGCTCTTTAATGGAAAAGTTCGACCCAGCACAAACTTGAATAATATTTTTATAATAGATAGTCTGATCTGTGTCTAAAAACAAATCAGAAAATGCAATCCAAACATCTTTTCTTTTTTTGTCTACAGGCTCCATTACTTATTTTCTATTATTCTCAATTCATTAATTAAATAGGCTTGCTATCCAATCAAATGTTAATACAGTTGTAAAAACTTTTAAAGCCATTATTGTAATAAACAACAATACTAAAGCCACTTTAAGTTTTCGGTTTTTAATGTTATTCCAAGACAAAAATTTAGCTTTGACTTCGGTCTTTACTTCGTAATAAGATTTTTTCATAATGCATTCTTATTTATGTTAATGTAATCTAGTTTCCATAATTCTAACAATCTTACTATTAATGATTATTATTTATTTTATATTGATCATTGTACATTACACAATGTAAATTGCCCATTTCAACAAGGAGTTAAAGCAGTAGCAGTGTGGCCAAATATTTCAAATATACCATTAACAACTTCAGAAGTAATTTTACATTCATTAAAAACAATGTCACATAAGAAAGCAAACACAACTCCTACAAAGCCCAGATAGGCAAAGCCCAAATAGTTGTTGTAAATGATTGTTAGCAACCAGTTTTGTTCAAATATATAAAAAACCGTACCAATTGATGTGGCTGTGAATAACAACATACCAGGTAAAAATAGGTGTTTTATCGCTTGAGGTTTTAAAAATGATACCAATAACAATAATAAGAATATAATCGCATTAGACCCAGTAAATATTCTTACATCACGTTTTAATTCTGTTGAAATCTCCATATACTTAGATTTCATGAAATCAGTTAATTTTTCATTGGCTGATTGTAAGGATATCAATTTAAATTCAAATCCTTTTTTGAGTGTTTCTGAATATGTTTTCCGGCATTCACAACTTAAATCACTCATTTCAGCAACAACTTCTGCCATTTTTTCATTGGCTTTGTTTTTTAATTGCTCTTTAACTATATCGATTTTCTTTTGGTTTTTTTTATACAATACTGCCGCAATTTGACCTAATTTACTTTCATTATTATTTACTTTAAATTGTTCAATTTTTTGATCTGTTTTTTTCTTAATTTGGTATTGAATAAAATCTTTGCCCATTTCCTCAACAAATCCAGGAACTTTAAAGGTAATCGAAAACAGCATTCCAAATAACAATGTGCCGATAAGTCCAATACTTCTTAATGTCAATTTCATAATCATTCCTCTTAAGTTGTTTATTTACTGTCTCTTATACACATCTGACGCTGCCGACGATCTACTCTGTGTAG
>CAJXVJ010000261.1 GCA_913061105.1 uncultured Alcanivoracaceae bacterium
CGAGATTTCTGCCTGTCTCGTGGGCTCGGAGATGTGTATAAGAGACAGAACATATTCCTACAACCCAAAAAGATTGTAGGAAGAATGTTATTCGTCATTTTACTGTGATTTGAGCAAACTTTCTTTTACCGACCTGAAAAACGGCTTGTGTACCTGACTTGAATAATTGTTTTGGATCAGATACCTTCTCTCCATTTATACTTACGGCATTTTGTTTAACCATTCTCATGGCATCCGATGTGCTGACACATAGCCCAGCATTTTTTAATAATAATGCCAATCCAATTTCACCATTTTCTGTTTCTATATCTAGTATTGGTATGTCTTTGGGAATTGCTCCTTTTTGAAATTGGTTTTTAAATCCATTTAAGGCTTCTTCTGCAGCCAATTTATCATGGAAACGCTCAACAATTTCTAATCCCAATACAAACTTAACATCTCTGGGATTTTTTCCCTCTTTCATTTCCTGTTTTAGTTTACTAATTTCAGCATTTGTTTTAAAACTGAGCAAATCAAAATAACGCCACATTAAATCATCTGAAATAGACATTATCTTTCCAAACATATCATTGGGTTTATCTTCAATTCCTATGTAATTTCCTAGAGATTTTGACATTTTTTGAACGCCATCTAAACCTTCAAGTAAGGGCATAGTCATGACAACTTGAGGTTCTTGTCCAAATTGTGATTGCAAATTTCGCCCCATTAATAAATTAAATGTTTGATCAGTACCACCTAATTCTACATCTGCTTTCATGGCTACAGAATCGTATCCTTGAACCAAGGGATACATGAATTCATGAATGGCTATTGGTTGCTGAGAACCAAATCGTTTAGAAAAGTCATCTCTTTCTAACATACGAGCAACAGTGTAACGTGATGCCAAATCGATCATGTCTGCTGAAGACATTTTATTCATCCAAGTTGAATTAAAGGCAATTGTGGTTTTATCTTTATCTAAAATTTTAAATATTTGTTGTTGATAAGTTAGCGCATTTTCATTTACCTGTTCACGGGTTAATGTTTTTCTGGTAACATTTTTACCAGTAGGATCTCCAATCATGCCTGTGAAATCACCTATCAAAAATGTAACATTGTGACCTAGTTGTTGAAATTGAGCCATTTTATTAATCAACACAGTATGGCCAATATGTAGATCTGGGGCAGTTGGATCAAAACCTGCTTTTATGTGCAATGGCTTGCCTTTTTTTAATTTCTTTTCTAACTCTTCTAACTTGATAACATCCTCGGTTCCTCTTGTTAGCAATTCTAAAGATTCTTGTAGTGACATGAAAATTCCTGTGTATAATAAAATAAAAGTCCGTATTTTGGCATTTATGGTAATGAACCTCAATATTTCATTGACGAAAATCAGCATCTAATATATCTTTATCCTGATTAAAAGTTATCTAAATACTCATTTGAATAAGAAACGTAAACAAGCTGTCTTTAAAAACAGCCATAAACCTCGATTTCAGTTGGCTAACCTTAAGCTTCCTAATATCAGTTTCCCTAAATTAAAGATACATAGAATAACAGCATTAGTTTTTACTGTTCTTGTGTCAATTGCTGTCTTGTATGCATTTTCTTCTCCATCAATTGAAACCATAAAAAAACACAAACAATTACAAGTTCAAATTCCTGTTCAACCTTTGGTTAATTTTACTGCGATTACCTCTGATGATGAAGTAAAGTGGAAGGAAGTCACCATTAAGAAGGGCCAATCATTATCTAGTATATTTAAAGATTTAAACTTGAGTCAGACTTTATTGTATAACATTATTCACACCAATAAATCAGCCAAGCTTTTAAGCAAGATTAAACCTGGTGCAATAATTGCATTTTCACTATTAGATGATGGACAATTTTCACAACTGAAATACAAGATTTCTGAATCTGAGGAATTAATTGTTAAATTAACTGAAAAAGACAATCAATTATCAACAGAAATTGTTATGCATCCAACTGAAATAAATGTGCAGACTGCTAATGGGATTATTACTGGTTCGTTATTTAACGCTGGGAAAAAATCAGGCTTAACTGATGCGATGGTTATGAAGCTTGCTGGCATCTTTGCATGGGACATTGATTTCATTCTTGATATACGCCAAGGTGACAGCTTCTCAATTATTTATGAAAAAGTTTATCAAGATGGTGAATTTTTACGAGATGGTAATATTATAGCGGCATCATTTACAAACCAAGGAGAAACATACGAAGCCGTTTCATATGATGACGGTAATGGGTGGAGTTACTATAATCCAGAAGGCCGAAATATGAAAAAAGCATTTTTAAGGGCACCACTAAATTTTTCATATATCTCTTCAAGCTTCAATCCTAAGCGTTTTCATCCTGTACAAAAAAGAGTAAAACCTCATCGTGGAATTGATTATGCGGCACCAAGAGGTACGCCTGTCTATGCAGCAGGTAATGGTACGGTTATTAAAGCAGGATACAATAAATACAATGGCAATTATGTTTTTATAAAACACCCAAGTGGAATCGTTACAAAATACTTACATTTCACTAAGAAAAAAGTTAAAAAAGGACAAAAAGTGACACAAGGTCAAACCATAGGAACAGTGGGATCTACTGGCATGGTTACTGGCGCACACTTACATTATGAGTTTGTCTTGAATGGTGTACACAGAAACCCCAGAACTGTTAAACTGCCTAAAGCCAGTCCATTAGCGAAAAATAAAATTAAGGACTATCTCATTTATGCCACACCTATTCTCTCCCAATTAGACAGTATTACTGTTGACAAAGTGGCCATTCAAAAACACCTAGAAAATAAAAAAGAATCTTGAGCGAGTACTATATAGGTTTATTATCTGGAACCAGTGTTGATGGTATTGATGCTGCAATAATTGATTTTAGTAACAATCAAATAAAAGTCAAATATACACACCAACAAGATTTCAGCAACCACTTAAAGCAGGACCTACAAAACTTAATTAAATCACAAACAATAACTTTAGAACAATATTCTAATTTGGATTCATTATTGGCTTTTGAATTTTCACAAGCAGTAGATTGTTTAATAAATAAATCTAATTTAAAAAGATCAGATATAATTGCCATTGGTTCACATGGGCAAACCATCTACCATCAACCTGATGGCAATCATCCAAATACCATTCAAATTGGATCACCGCATAAAATTGCAAGCATGTCTGGAATTAATGTGGTTAGTAATTTCCGTCATCTAGATATGGCATTTTCTGGACAAGGTGCACCATTGGCACCCATTATTCATCAAAAATTATTTGAGCCTAAAGATCAAAGTATTGCAGTTATCAATTTAGGAGGAATTGCTAATGTCAGTTTCATAGGGAATAATTATAATCAGGTTATCGGATTTGATATAGGTCCTGCCAACTGTTTATTGGATGAATGGATAAACATTCACAAACAAAAGGCTTATGATGAAGATGGAAGCTGGGCACGGCAAGGACAATTAAATGAAACACTGCTTGAGCAAATGCTCAATGATAATTACTTTAAAAAACTCGCCCCTAAAAGTACAGGCCGTGAGTATTTCAACCACAAGTGGTACGATAATTTTAAAGATCAATTCAGACTAACCTCAGCAACAGATATTCAAACCACTCTGTCTCATTTAGTTGCTGTATCAATAGAATTAGCCATAACAAATAAGTCTATTGATAAAATTATTCTTATGGGTGGTGGTGCTAAAAATGACTTTATTGTTGAACTCATAGGAAAATATTGTGGCATTCCTGTTCAAATATCTAACGAATATGGATACGATTCTGATTGGGTTGAAGCCATACTTTTTGGATACTTAGCTTACAAAAGGGTAAACTGTCACAAATTAAACCTGACATCATTTACAGGATCTACAAAACCGTTACTTATCGGCGATATTGTTACAGTTGTATAGACTGGAATACACAGATTAGTTGACATGCCAAAAATGAGGGCTATCATCTTGATACTGAATAATAACAAATTTTTCATCACTAAAAAAAGCTTCTATCATGCCTTTGTTTTGGGTATCAAGAAACTCAATATTTTTATCTAAATAGCGCTGTTTTATTGTTGGATGTGGGTGATTAAATTGATTAGCATAGCCTGAAGAATTGAGAACAATCTTAGGATTAACCCTATCTATAAAACCCATACTAGAAGATGTTTTGCTTCCATGGTGCGGTACAATCATTAAATCACTCACAATTTCCTCTGCTAAATTTTTTATTAAACGGTATTCTACTGGCTCTTCAATATCACCTGTTAGTAATATTGAACCATTGGAGCTTGATACTTTAATGACACAAGATGAATTATTTCCTAGGTATGGATCCACTTCAAAAGGGCTTAACACTGTAAAAGTCACTTCGTCCCATTGCCATGTTTTTGGCATCTTACAGTTGGAATAATGACCTTTAACATCTATTATTTCCATATTCATATAAACCGTTTTAAGTTCATTTACACCACCTGCATGATCATTATCATCGTGAGAAATGATCAATGTATCAATGTGCTTAATTCCTTGATTTTGTAAATACGGCATTACCACTGATGTAGCAAAGGAAAAGCCTGATTCATACTTTGCACCAGTATCATATACCAAGACATGTGATTTCGTTTGAATAATAACAGACAACCCTTGCCCAACATCTAATACATTAACTTTAAATTCCGTCTTTTTTAGGTTGTTTTTATGGTCTAAAAACTGTCTCTTATACACATCTCCGAGCCCACGAGACAGGCAGAAATCTC
>CAJXVJ010000262.1 GCA_913061105.1 uncultured Alcanivoracaceae bacterium
GAGATTTCTGCCTGTCTCGTGGGCTCGGAGATGTGTATAAGAGACAGGAATATGCATTTACCACAAAAGACCTATCAGAAAAATCATTTAGAAAATATGTAGACCAAGTCAAAGAAATCATCATTCAAGAGTTTGAATCTGTTGATTTAGGATTTATTAAAGACCCTAGAATGTGCCTATTGTACCCAATATGGGAGACTGCATTAAAAGAACTGAACGTTGAGATAAAATGTATTTTTGTCAATCGCAGTGCCTTAGAAGTCGCTCTTTCTTTAAAAGACCGCAATCAATTTAACACAGAAAAAAGCCTAATGATCTGGTCGCATTACTTTTTTCAGGCCGAATTATTGAGTAGAAAAAGTAACCGTATATTTATTCAATACGATCAAGATTTTTCAAACATCAATCAATTAATGGTTAACATATCAGATTTTATTGGTGTTGAGTGTACTGGTGAAACATTAAAGCAAGCCAATGACTTTTATAGTCCGAAATTAAAAAACCAAAACCTCGCATTGGAAAACATATCAAAGGAAGTGCCTGATTACCTGAGGGCAATGGTTGAGTTGATTATCAAATGTGACCTAGAAAATTTCGAGTTAATTGATCAAATCAGGCTTGAATTTAATCGTTCGATCAAATTCTACATGCACAATGAAAAATTTCTAGAAAGTAGATTAAATGATTTAGAAACTGAACAAAGTACACTTTCTAAAGAGTTAGAAAGGAATAAAAGCCATAATCAAATACTGTTAAACAATAAAAAAGTATTAGAACAACTGGTCAAAAAACTCAATAACAGTTTGAATGACAGAAAAAAGAAAATTGAATTATTGCTTACTCTGCGAAAACAAGAGCTCAGTAAAAATAAAAAATTATCTAATATTAACAGCGCCCTCAAATCTGATGCGGCCAACCTAAAACACCTCAACAACCAATACAAAGAAAACTCAATCAACAATATCAATTTTCTTAATGAATTGAAGAATAGATTATTGGTCAGTGATTCTGTGGTTGAGAAATTACTGAATAACAAGGTCTTTTATAAACAAATATTAAATACATTAAAACCTGCCAGCAGGTTTAATCTTTTCATCAATAGATTAATGGCAAATAATCAAAGAAAAAAAGCCATAAACGACAGGCAGGTTATTATTCGCTCTGGTTATTTTTCAGCACTCTATTATCTGACAAAAAACAAAGATGTTTTTGAATCTGGAGCAGATCCCTTAGACCATTTTTGTCAACACGGTTGGAAAGAGTTAAGAGACCCAAGTCCGACTTTTAGTATTAAAGGATATTTTAATAACAATCCAGATGTCAAAGAATCGGGCAACAACCCATTGCTTCATTTCATTCTATTTGGTGAAAAAGAAAACCGCAAAACAGGTTATGAGTTTCCGTTGGGTGAGTATGATGACAAAAACATATATTGTGTTGGTGGGGATCAAAATGTTCAAATTACTACCAAAAACACTGAATTAACCCTAGATGATTCACCGATAAATACAACAATCGATATAAACTCTGGATCAATGCACATTAATGAAGACAATATATTGTCATTTGATTCGTTGAAAGACTATTACAATAATCTGAATTCCATCAATCCATTAGAGCATGAGCCAAAAGTATCCATAATTGTTTTAAATAGAAATGGACTGGAGCACTTGCAGCGTCTATTTGATTCGATTAAACAGAATACATTGTACAAAAACTATGAAATTATCGTTGTTGAAAACGCATCTGATGATGGTTCGGTTGACTTTTTAGAAAAGAATCAATTCAAACTGCCTCTTCGGGTTTTAAGAAATGCTAAAAATGTCACTTTCTCAGCTGGTAACAATCAAGCAGCCGCCGTAGCTCAGGGGGAATATTTGCTTCTGTTAAACAATGATGTAGAGCCAATGAAAGGTTGGTTAACCCATTTGGTCTCATCAATCACTCAAAAAAGCCAAGACAAAATAGGTTCAGTCAGCGCAAAACTAATCTACCCCTATAAAGAAAATTTTGAAAACTCCTGCCAAGTTCAACATGCAGGCATAGCTTTTAATGATGAAGTAGGTTTATATCGTCCCTATAATATTGGCACAGGCAAACAACCAAAAGACAATTATTTGACCGATTGCAACCATGCAGCACTCACCGGTGCTTGCATATTAATTCACAAAGACACCTATAATGAGGTTCAAGGTTTAGATGAATCTTACAACTATGGATACGAAGATGTCGATTTGGGATTGAAGCTGGTTAAGGCCGGTTACAGCAATCTGTTGTCCACAAAAGCAATATTATTTCACTATGAATTTGGCACGCAAGATGTCGATTCGAACGCAATCAAACGCGAGAGACGTTTAAACAATATCGAAGTTTTTAATAAAAAGTGGAACCATTTTTTAAAGAAAAACTATTGGGCAGAAAAAATTAATGGACAATCATCGGTGTTTGTTGAAAATCCATTAACAGTAGCATTTGCTGTCACAGATGCGGGCGAAAACATTCCTGAAGGCGATTATTTTACCGCTTCAGAATTGGCCCAAGAGTTTCAACAATTGGGTTATGACATTGTCTATTTAAGAAGAAAACACGATGAATGGTATAAAATTCCTGATCAAGTCGATGTTTTGATCACATTATTAGATGCTTATGATTTAAGCTTGCTTCCACAAAGAAATAAAAGACTCACAACCATAGCATGGGCAAGAAACTGGTTTGACAGGTGGTCGAACAACCCATCAATCAATCAATTTGATTATGTCTTTGCATCCAGTCAAATTGCCTGTCAATACATGGATGACCACACCTTACAAAAATCATTGCTCATGCCCATTGCAACAAACCCAAAGAAGTTCAATATGAACAAAAGGATAGCCAATCAAGATTTTGTTTGTGATTATTGTTTTACTGGCAGTTATTGGAATGATGACAGAGAAATTGTCCAATTTTTAGATCCGAAATTGTTTCCAGATTTTAAATTTAATATCTATGGAAAAAACTGGGATAAAATTGAAAAGTTCAAAGCCTATGATCAAGGGTTTTTGCCTTATGGCGATATTCCTCTGGTCTATTCAAACTCAAGAATTGTCATCGATGATGCCAATAGAGTGACCAAACCTTATGGATCAGTCAATAGCCGTGTTTTTGATGCATTATCAGCAGGAACATTGGTCATAACCAATGGTGTATTGGGGTCTGAATTAACATTTAACGGTGAATTGCCCTCTTTTTCAAACCAGCAAGAACTCAATGAATTGTTAAATTTGTATTTAAACAATGAAGAAGCAAGGTTAGAAAAAGTCAATCAACTCAGAGAAATGGTACTGCAATCACACACCTACAAACACCGTGCAAATACCGTAAAAGAATTATTAATCAATCGATTTAATAGCCCGTCTATAGCGATAAAAATTCCCGCTCCAAAATGGGAAAGCGTTCATGAATGGGGCGATTACCATTTTGCAGTTGCCTTGAAAAAGGAATTAAACGCACTGGGTTATTATGTCATCATACAAACATTGTATGAGTGGGACAATGACATCGGTAACGAATGTGACTCGGTCATCGTATTGCGTGGATTAAACCGTTATACAGTCAAAGAGCACCAAACAAATATCATGTGGAACATTTCGCATCCTGATAAAGTCTCAATTGATGAATACAATGACTATGATCAAGTATTTATCGCCTCAAAAACATGGGCTGACAAAATTGCAAAAGAAGCAAATGTGCCAGTATGCTGCATGTTGCAATGTACCGATGCCGAGGTTTTTAAGTTCAACCAGGAAAAGTCAAAAGAGCATTCTAACCAAATTTTGTTTGTTGGAAATTCGAGAAAAATTCACAGAAAAATAATCAAAGACATCTTACCCAGCGAATTTGATGTTTCGATTTATGGCAGTTTGTGGCAAGGCTTGGTTCATGACAAATACATCAAAGGCGATCACATCCCCAACCACCAATTGCACAAATACTACCGCTCTGCAGATATCTTGCTCAATGATCATTGGGATGACATGCGCGAAAAAGGATTTATTTCAAATAGGCTATTTGATGCCTTAGCAGCCGGTGCTTTTGTTATCTCTGATGAGATTGAAGGTCTGAATGAATTGTTTGACAACAGCATTGTCACCTATTCAAACAAAGAAGAATTAAAAGACAAAGTAAAATCATTTCTAAACAACCCTGAAAAAAGAGAATCAATGTCACAAAGGGGAAAAGACATTGTTAGAAAACACCACACATTTAAAGCAAGAGCACTTCAAATACATAACATTTTATTAGAAAAACATTAAATCAGAGTGAAATCTAGTTAAAACAACTTGATTGAATTCTTTTTAAGTATGACTAGTATGACTGTCCCTCTAAATACTATTTCTATTTCTGATAATTGTGGCTTCTTATTTTAACAATTTGTTTAAGATGATATCAGAAGGATAATACCATCCTCTATCCAATTGATAGGCCATAATTTTATTATCAGCACATTGAACATAATACAATTCTACTCGATACAAATAGATATTTGTACCTTCAACCTCTATCCACTTTGTCTTAATATCATTATTATGATTTTCACAATTGTTTGGAATTTCCTCGAAAGGCAGTTTTCTAGAGTTCAATATTTTAATTTTATTAGTAATATACTCATAGTATAGTAACTGTCTCTTATACACATCTGACGCTGCCGACGATCTACTCTGTGTA
>CAJXVJ010000263.1 GCA_913061105.1 uncultured Alcanivoracaceae bacterium
AGATTTCTGCCTGTCTCGTGGGCTCGGAGATGTGTATAAGAGACAGCCATTGTATCTGTACATAATTAAAGTTACAATGGGGTTTTAAGCCATATAAATCTTATAATTGAGATATTATAAAACCTATTAGCATCTTATAATTCCGATTTTATTTCAATATTCGAATCAATAATCTCACCATGAAAAGATTCAAACAATACCACAAAGTATTACTTTTTTTTGTAATAATTCACATTACAAATTCTGTTTTTAGTAGTGTTCCTGTGTTTCAACATTCATCAGAAAAATCAAATCTCAGTGGCCAGATGATTAAAAATATTGTCCAAGACAATAATGGTTTAATGTGGTTCGGAACTTCATTGGGACTGTATTCTTTTGATGGATATGATTTAAATAAGATAAAATTTGATTCTGATGATAGAGACATCAATGTTAATATCATATATCTTGATAGCAAAGGCAATTTATGGGCTGGTTTGAATAAATTTGGCTTATATAAAATAATTAACAATAAATTCTTAAAGTTTGATTTTTTGATTCCTGAACAAGAGCTATCTGTTTATGATATCAATGAAGACAGCTCTGGTAATTTTTGGGTGGCTACAAATAAAGGCCTGAAATACATATCTCAAGATTTGGATTTATCCTCAAAAATAAACGATTTCTTTGACGTCTTTAAATCTAAAAGTATTACCGCAGTTGAAATATTTAATGAGACTATAATTATTGCACATCAAGACATGTTCAGTATCTTAAGCTTAGATGATTTGAAAATACTCTACATTGAATTGGAAGATGATTCTACAATACATGATTTCCACATTGATAAAAATGAACAATTATGGATTGGTAACACACATGGAATTAAAAAGTTTAATTTGAAAAATAACCGTTTTGTTGATTTGCCATTAGATAATAATAACTACAGAGTGTTTAGAATCATAGAGCACAAAAATAATATAATACTAACCACTGCAGGCAATGGAATTTTAACTATTGATTCAATCAACGATAATGTTACCCATTATTTACACGATAAAAACAATAGTGGATCTATAAAAGAAAATGCCATTGTTAGTTTATTTGTTTCTCAAGAGGAGGTCCTGTGGATAGGAGGATTTACAAAAGGAATAAGTACTTTGAATTTAGAATCTTTAAAGTTTGGATATGAAACAAATCAATCAAGCAGTATATTTTGTATGCCAGAAAACATTATATTAAGTGGTTATAAATATAATGATGACACTGTATGGTTGGGAACTAATAATGGTTTTGTCAAATATTCTAATTCTGGTGAATGTGAATTTATAAATTTTAAAGACATTAATCCAGATGATAATGAAGGGGTTATGAGCTTTGTTGAATTCGATAATAAAATTTGGATGCTAACTGGCATTCATTTAATCACTTATGATAAGATAACTAAAACATTAGAGTTTGAAGATTTGGATCTTCACAGTTCTAGTTTTCCCATCTTCTTATCACATATTCCAAACCAACAAAGTTTTATCATTGGGACATATTCGGGATTGTTCAAGTACACACCAGCCATTCAAAAAATTGAATTAATCAAACCGATAAATAACAAAACTGAACCGATTCGATACAATAGTTATTTTATTGAGAATGACACAATATATATTGCCACAACAATAGGATTAATGTCTTATGCTAACAATGAATTAAAAGACTTGAAGTGGTTGAATGACCAATTGAATTCAAAAGATATAACTTCAGTCCTTAAAAAAGATAAGGATTTTTATATTGGAGTAAATAAAGTGGGTTTGTTTAAAGTCAATGAAACCACTATGACAGAGGTCTTAATTGAAGACAAAATTGAGATAAATGGGATTTTATTGGCCAATGATGATTTATGGTTAGCTACTAACAATGGACTAAAAAGTATCAATACCATTAATAACAATAGCCATTCGTATTCAGAAAAAGATGGCACATACAATGAGCACTTATATGGTAACGCTACATTTAAGGACAAAGATTATTTGTATTTTGGTGGGAAAAATGGGTTGATTAAATTTGATCCAAAAAGTATTGTTCTTAAAGATTTTAATGCTGAAATTATGTTGACAAATTTTTATTTGATGAATAAAAAATTTATTCCAAGTCAATTGAGTGACAGCGGCTTCGCACTGGATAAATCGATTAATGAAACCAGTGAAATTGAACTTGGTTATAAAGACTATATCATTGGTTTTGAATTCGCCGCATTGGACTATGCAGACAGTATGAGAAACCAATATGCCTATCGATTAAAGGGTTTGTATGATGACTGGGTTTATGTGGATGCCACAGATCGGAAAGCCACGTATACAAATCTCAAGCCTGGTGACTATACCTTTCAAGTCAAAGCGGCTAATAAAGACGGCGCTTGGTCAGAAAGCCCCAAAGAACTAAAGATTAAAGTTTATCCAGCCCCATGGTTTTCACCTTGGGCTTACTTTGCTTATTTTGTTATAGTGATTTTTTCAATTTGGGCCTTTATCAGGTACAAGACAGTTGCCAGTCGCAAACGCGCACAACAGCTAGAAATAACAGTGAATGAAAGAACCCATGAAGTGAGTCTACAAAAGAAAATGGTGGAAACATTGTTGGATCATAAGAACGAAGTATTTGCCAATATTACCCATGAGTTCAAAACACCACTGTCATTAATATTAGGACCAACCGAACAATTGGTTGATGAAGTAGATTTGTCGCATCATTCTGATAAGCTCAACATGATTAAGAGAAATGCAAAAAGATTAATGTTAATGGTGGGTCAAATTTTAAAACTGTCCCAAGCCGAAATTGATAAAGAGGTCATTCGTGAATCTCAAGCAGTACAACCAACACTCACAATGCTGTATGAATCTTTTAAACCCTTAGCGAAAGACAAAGGCATAGAAATACTATTAAATAATGATAACAAAGCCAATGTCTATGCAACAGCTGAATGTTTAGAAATTGTGGTCGGTAATTTGTTGTCTAATGCTTTAAAGTTCAGCAGTAATGGCGGTAAGATAGTGATTGATTCTGAGTTGAAAGACAATCAAATCTCAATCAGTGTCAAAGATACAGGTACTGGTATTGATAAAAAAGACATAGATAAAGTCTTTAAACGGTTTGTGCGCTTAGACACACATAAGAGTATACAAGGAACAGGCATTGGTCTGTCAGTGGTTAAAGAAATAACAGAGGCCAATAATGGCCAAGTCATTGTTAACAGTGAATGGGGCAAGGGTTCTGAATTTATTGTTACTTTCCCTCTATCTGACATTGCAGCCAATGAAGAACTGTCACAGGTTATGGTCGATCAATTGGTGAGTAATACCGAAAATGAATTGACGACTGAACACAATGATCAAACCATCAATCAGCAACACTCAGAAAATAGAATTACCGTGTTAATCATTGAAGATAACCTAGACATGCAAGCCCACATAGGCAATGTGTTAAAAAATAGATTCAACACATTGTTTGCTGACAGAGGAAGAAAGGGCATTGCACTGGCATTAGAAGAAATGCCTGACATTATAATTTGTGATGTAATGATGCCAGAAATGGATGGTTATCAAGTGACTCGTATCTTGCGCCATGATGGTCGAACTTCACATATTCCTATCGTGTTATTAACAGCGCTCAATACCACCGAAAGTCGCATAAAAGGTTGGCGTGAAAACATAGATATTTATATCACCAAGCCCTTTAATGCAACAGAGTTGAATGTGCAATTAGATAACATTTTAACCATTCGTAAAATGTTGCAACAAAAAACCAATAACGCAATTCTATCAAATGACCCATTAGATGCTTTAGAATTATCCGAACAAGATAAGAAGTTCATCGAAAAATTCAAGGATGTTATTGGCAACTACTATTCCAATGAATATTTCCAAAAAGCCGATTTGGCAGCTAAAATGGCTGTCAGTGAAAGACAACTACAACGTAAAATGAAAGCCTTGATTGATGAAAACCCAATGGACATGCTGCGAGATTACCGTTTGGAGCAAGCGGCAATAAAATTAAAACAAGGGCACCAAGTGAGTATTTGTAGCGATGCCTGTGGGTTTAGTTCTGTTTCCTATTTTGGCAGTTGTTTTAAGAAAAAATATGGAGTAACTCCAAAGAAATATCAAGATTTAAAATAAAAAATTAAGTTATCTTTTTTTTGGGTTGGACTCTGCTTAACAAGTGTCATCCTCAGTATATTTTTCCCAATTATAACTTGTATCTTCTAATAACAATTTATTCGAGCTTATAGCAGTGTCTTCAGTTTTTTGACTAAAAAGTAAGCTTACATTATCAAATTGACAAATTTTATTGTTGCTAATTATATTATCGGCATCAGTTTTAACATGATAAAAGCCACTAAAAACACCAATGTTCCCATATCGTTGACATAAGCTGTAATAATCATTAGATAATCTACTGTAAAACAAGGACAAATCTGATGTTTTTTCTTTTGCACTGAGAATTAACTTATTAAATAAATAAGGGTATTCATTATAGATTGATATGATGTAGTCTTTATTTGTTAACTGATTTAGGTAATTATTGTATTGCTCACTTGAAGTATTCCCCATTATTTCATTTGAATCACAAGCAATACCTGTCTCTTATACACATCTCCGAGCCCACGAGACAGGCAGAAATCTCG
>CAJXVJ010000264.1 GCA_913061105.1 uncultured Alcanivoracaceae bacterium
TTTTGTAGGAAAAGTCTAATTAGAAAAAATCAACGTCTCTGACCCTATTGATTCCTCAATTAAAGGGTACTGACCCCTTTTACTTGATTCAATTACTTAGATGTTTAAGGGTACTGACCCCTTTTTTTTACAGTATTTCTGCATTTCAAATATAGCATTTCCAATTAACCAAATACCTTGCCAAAATCTTGCGTTTACTTGTTAAAATCTTATTGCTTCTTACTTATTTCTTACCGAGTTAAATATTTATGACATAACATCATGAAATTAAAAGAGATTATAACCATGAAGGGCATGGAGGGATTGGAGGTTTAAGATAAAGAACTACCAAATCAGTGGGGTCAGAGTAACTGATTTTTACAAATTTACATATACTGTGCTATTTTCGTAATCGACTAAACTTAATACCCAATCTGAAATCAGTTACTCTGACCCCACTGATTTCTCTGACCCCACTGATTTCTGATTTTATTTCCACTGATTTTAATCATTTGAGTATGGAAATGGGATACAGTTGACACTGCCGTTTGGGTTGATACTAATTAAATAGTAATCGGTTGGACAACTTCCGGTTATGCGTTGTTGAATAGTTGTGTTGTCTATATCTAAAGCAGTGATAGTGCCATCTGTAATGTCTTGGCTGGTGACTGTTGTTAATCCAACACTATCATCTTGGCAAGTGACATTGCCATTGGCATCTATTGATTGGATAGATGAATCTGCATCGCAGCTTTGGTTGATTCTGAGTTGTATTTCGTTTGAGTTGATTGCATCACTGCCAACTGAGTTTATTGCCATAGATTCGGTGTGCAATGTGTATGGAACGGTTTTAATTTTTTCTCTGGGTGATAATAATGTATAACTAGCCACACTGTTGCCTTCTCTGACGCTAACTGCTATCCAGGTTTGGGTGGAAAAAATGGTAGGGTCTGTAAAATCAAGTTCGACAATAAACACCCCATTATTTACAATAATATCATCTAATTGAATGGTATTGGCAATAGATACGCCTTCGGTAGCGACATCATACAATTCAAATTGTAAATCAAAAGATCCATTGGCAAGTTGCCCTTGATATTTAAGTTTGCCTTGGTAAGTAAAGCTAGCATCAAGAGGCTGTGCATGAGAGACCGAAACTATCAATAATAATGCTATTGTGTGTAATAATTGATTAATTGTGTGTGTTTTAGTCATATTAAAAAGGCCAATAAGAGAGGAAAAACACATTTGAAATATCGCTGCCAGATGATATCAATCTAACTGATCTATTCATGCCACTGCCTGCTGGCAGTGTACAAGTCACTTTTGTATGTGGACTTATTGGATCATGCTGTGCGTTGGTACAAATATTGTCACCAATAATTACTTGGGCTCCTGATGCGCCAAAATTAGTTCCTGTAATAGTTATGTGGTTTCCACCACTTCTTGAACACTCTATCGTAGTTGCACCAACATTTACACAACCTTGAATGGATTGTATGGTTGGTGTTGCATAGGAAATATTGAGATCAGACCTAATAAAAAAATCAGAGAAAGAGATATTAAGTCCCTGGCGGCCGGTGCCCGGAGGCATGCTGCATTTCAATTCATTTAACCCATTTAATCTTACATCATAGCAAATGTTATTTCCCACCATAATCAATGGTAATAGGCCAATTGGAAAATTTTGACCTGTTATGGTTAAATCCTGAGGAAAAAAAGCATCGTCACCTGACGAATAATAAAATCCAGAGGTAGGACAATCTATAGTTTCAGGACCATCATCAACACACCCGGAAACACTAAAGAGTTCTGGGGTTACTGGGGAACTCACGGTGAAATCACTTTCTACTGATGTTTGGTTATCTACTTGTACAACAAAATGTTGGTCAATAGCAGAAGCAGGCATATAACAAGATATTGTTCCAACGCTGGTAAGGTTTTCTTCAGGGCCATATTCTCCAGTGATTGGGTTATAAAAAGGGTATCTTTCTATGTTTGCATGCCTGCATTCATTGAGATAAGGGCCTCCTGTAGGCCCATAAAAAACAGAAACCAAATCTGGAAATCCTCCAATATTGTCAACATCCAAAAATACTTTTTGGTTATTGTCGCTCATTGTTATCGATGTATTGCCTATTGGGTCATTTTGATTTAGTCTGATTGAGCTGTCAATAATTGATGGAACAGGTGTACTAATGGTAAATCCTGTATATATATGTTCTATACCATCGATACTAAACCCGATGACATTTTGAACGCCAACAAATGCAGCAATAAAACCGTTTACAATACAAACCACTTCACCTGAAGTGGGGGATATTGTATTAAATGAAAACATGTAACATTCATATTCCAATTCATCAAATGATTCTCCTCGACCAAATTTAACAATAATATTATGAAGACTTGTATTTGCATTACTAGGAAAATCATTCAAATCAAATGAAATGCGAACTTGATAAGTATCGCTTTCAGTTAGGGCAATTGCAGGTATTATCGTAGAATTGCCATATCCTGGATCTAGTGGGTCTCTTGGTGGTTCACATGGTATATTTGCACCAAAATTATCCGTACAGTACACTTGAAAAAGAGAATTATCGAAGGCGCTCGGTAGTGTAAAATAAACCAAATTGGCTTCATCACTGGCCTGGCCCATAACACTAACAACAACTGGGCAACCAAAACATCCTACTGGTTCATCAACCATGGTACATTGAATGGTTGTGTGTGGAACAATCACAATTGGGTTTAAACACACCCTGTCATTGATTGTTACTTCTAATAAACCCGATGAATATCCAAAGCTGGTTCCTGTGATTTCAATTTGTCTGTTGCCACCAGATAACAGGCAGGATACTATTTCTGGAGGGCTATTTATACAAAAGCTATCATTAATAGCTGAAACTGAAGTAATGGTTGGTTTTTCGAAGGTATATGGACTTAATGCTTGTGGGTTATAGTTGACACTTCCATCTGCAGCAACATTCCAATCAACAAATGGTATTACTCGATTTCCAATTTTTAATTCAAAATAAATGGTTCCACCAATTCCAATATTTTCAGGTCCACTAGAAGTTGGTGTAAAGCCAATGGAATTCATGGAAGAAAAAATAACATTTTGTTCATAGCCTTCCCATGTAACACTTACCGTGTCACCTTGATCTATAGTATACACCCCATTTATAAACATATTATAATCAACTGCTGTTGTGCGAGCTGGGAAAGGACTGACAAATAGCACTCTGTCTCCAGAAGGTGTGAAAGGAATGTTAGGCAATACATTACAAATGACACTGCCATCGGCATTGACACCAACCAGATAATTATCTGTTGGACAGGTACCAGAAACACGTTGTTGTATGCTGGTAGTATCTACGTCAATTGCCGCTACTGTGCCATCTAATATTTCTGTGCTGGTGACAGTGGTTAAGCCCACATCATCAGTTTCACAAGTCACACTGCCATCATTGGCAATGATGCGTATAGATGAATTTTCTGGACACGTTGAGTTTATGCGTAATTGAACCTCATCAGGATTAACTTCTTCGCTCCCTACTGAGTTCATGGCTACAAATTCTGCGTGCAATGCATATGGGACTGCGTTGAGTTTTTGCCTTGGAGTTAGTATCGCAAAACTATCTTCGCTTGCTCCAAGGCGAACACCAATTTCTAACCACAATTGTTCACCAGTAAAAGGTAGATCTCCAAAGTCTAGTTCAACGGTAAATACACCGCCTTCTAATACAACATCGTCCTTAAGTACCGTATTGGCAAGGCTACTGCCATCGGTTTGGAGAGCAAATATTTCAAACTGGAAATCATAGGTTCCAGATGCTGATACTTCTGATTTTTTCAAATCGCCTTGGTATGTAAAGGCGGTAGTAATTGGTTCTGCTTGTGAAATATTTATGCTGAGCAAAACTAATCCGATGATTATAAAAATTCGCATTATTTGGTTTCCTTAATTGTTTTCAAAGCCGTTTATAAATATACGGTCTGTATTATGTACCCAAAATCCACCAGATAAGGTAAATTCATCGACTGTTGATTTTTGAACATTTGCAGTGGGTTGCGCAATTGTTCCTGTTATTTCAAATTCTGAATCAGTAGATGTGCCACCACCGGTTTGAATAGTTGATTGGATTATTTCAAATTCCCCACCTGATAATTGAGCAACAGCATGTCCAATATAAAAGACACAAATAACGCTGAAAAGCAATTTTTTGAATCGAAACTGCTTAAGTTTATTTGCGCTTTTTTCAGCTAAATATTTCATTTAGATCCTATGATTAGTTAGAGAAGGAATTAATCTTTACAAGAATGCTTACTGTGGCTTTTTATAAGACACAAAACGTTGGTTATCTTTTTGATTGTCACTTGGATTACCGAATCTCTCCCCCTCAAAGAGTTTCGATTCTTATATCTTTAGGTTATGTAAGCATTTAGACTAATATCAATATATCACAGGCATTTGATAAAGGCATATATTATGAGCTTCATATCTTATAAAATAGAAGGTTATTATTTGTTATTTACCCGCAAAGATATTATATGACAAAATATGGCAGAAATAGGAATAAAAATTTCACGTGAAGGGTTCTACAACTGTCTCTTATACACATCTGACGC
>CAJXVJ010000265.1 GCA_913061105.1 uncultured Alcanivoracaceae bacterium
GCCTGTCTCGTGGGCTCGGAGATGTGTAATAAGAGACAGGCCCGCAGGGTTGTATAATAGAGCTATTATACAAGCATTCATCGTCATGACTGAAAAACACCAAACATTATTAGAATCTATAAACCTACCTAAAGATTTACGTCAATTACCTGAGACCCAGTTAAAACAGGTCGCTGATGAATTGCGTGATTTTTTGATTCATTCGGTTTCACGATCTGGTGGGCATTTTGGTTCAGGATTGGGTACAGTTGAATTAACGGTAGCTTTGCATTATGTCTATAACACTCCTGATGACAGGATTGTTTGGGATGTTGGGCATCAGGCTTATCCGCATAAAATCATCACTGGTCGCAAAAGCGAGATTGAAACCATTAAGAAGAAAGATGGATTAACACCTTTTCCTAAACGTGCCGAAAGTGAATACGATACTTTTGGAGTAGGGCATTCATCTACTTCTATTGGTGCGGCATTGGGCATGGCTTTGGCATCGAAACAGTTAGGCAGTGACCGCAAGTCTATTGCTGTTATTGGTGATGGAGCGATGACTGCAGGCATGGCATTTGAGGCACTTAATCATGGCGGTGAAATTGAGCCAGATATGTTGGTGGTGTTGAATGAAAATGAAATGTCTATCTCACCGAATGTGGGTGCGTTTGCTCGAATGCTGATAAAAATTGTCAGTGGACGTTTTTATAACCGCATGCGTGAAACATCCAAGCGCATTATGAAACGTGATTCATGGTTATGGAAATTTATGTCACGTTGGGAAGAACACACCAAAGGCATGTTGATTCCTTCTACTTTATTTGAGGAACTGGGGTTTTTGTACTTTGGCCCAATCGATGGACACGATGTCAATCAGTTGGTCAAAACTTTAAAAACCATAAAAGAAACAAAGGGACCTAAGTTTTTACACATTATTACTAAGAAAGGCAAAGGCTATAAACCTGCTGAACAAGATCCGATTAAGTATCATGCTGTTTCTCCTTTTGATCCAAAAGTAGGTGTGGTTTCTAGTAAAAAACCTACCCAACCCAGTTATACACAAGTGTTTGGTCAGTGGTTGTGTGACATGGCCAGAGATGATAAAAAATTAGTCGGCATTACACCAGCCATGCGTGAAGGTTCAGGCTTGGTTGAATTTTCAAAACTTTTCCCGAATCGCTATTATGATGTGGGAATAGCTGAACAACACGCTGTAACATTGGCCGCTGGCATGGCATGTGAAGGCGTGCGACCTGTGGTGGCGATTTATTCAAGTTTTTTACAACGGGCTTATGATCAATTAATCCATGATGTTGCTATCCAAAACCTTGGGGTTTTATTTGCCATAGATAGAGGTGGTGTTGTTGGTCCTGATGGTGCAACCCATGCTGGAAATTTAGATTTGAGTTTTTTACGTTGTGTACCAAACATGACGGTCATGGCACCTGCTGATGAAAATGAATGCAGACAAATGCTTTATACAGGAATGATGCTCGGTACTCCTGCTACTGTTCGTTACCCACGTGGTACTGGACCTGGTGTAGCGATTCAACCATTTATGGAAAAGTTGCCAATTGGTAAAGCTGTGGTGATAAGAAAAGGTGCAAAAATTGCCATATTGGCGTTTGGATCAACAGTTGAACCTGCTAAATTGGCTGCGGAAAAACTTGATGCCACTTTGGTCAATATGCGTTTTGTTAAACCATTGGATGAAGAGCTGATTAAGAAAGTGCAGGCAAAATACGACTTGATTGTAACAATAGAAGACAATGTCATTAAAGGCGGTGCTGGCAGTGGAGTCAACGAATACCTAAATGAAATTCAAGCAAGTATTAAAGTATTAAACTTGGGATTGCCAGACAGTTATCAAGACCATGGCAGTCGCGAAGACTTATTGAGCGAGGCTGGAATTGACAGTAAAGGTATTTTGAAACAAATAAGAGGCTTTTTAAATATCAAAGGCAACGACTCAAAGTCAAAAATCATAGATTTTAAATAACACTGAGCAATTACTAATTACTAATTACTCTAGGATATTTTTTACAGAACTAGTTATTATTTAATTGAAGTAAAAGAAAATCTTTATTACCAATTGAGCTATTTACTTTGTTTATAAACCCTGACAATATACTTTGTCATCGGGTCATCTGGGAAAAAATCTATCATATACTGAACGTATTGAGTGGTTTTTTGTTTTTGGTCATTGTCTATATAATGATTGACCAGTGAAACTATTGCATCAATTAAGCCACGTGGTTTGACATTTTTTCTGATGATTCTATTGATGATATAAACAGCGTCATTGACGAACCTGTATCCTGCGAAAATACCAGATAATTGCAATAACAATTCATCAGTCAGGTTAATGCGTCCTTGGGTGGTGCTTAAGTAAACTGAGTAATGGTCATGAATAACGTTACCAGAGACACCTCTGTCTAAAATAAATCTAAAGAATTCTTCAGTAGCATGGTGATAGAGTTTATCAAAAGGGATAAATTGAGCATATTCAAAACGCAAACGATACAGATGCTGATTTTCAGGATCTGCTTTGATGGCTTTTGTTATTAGTTTAACGGCTCTTTTGTATTTGCCTTTTTCAACTAATACTGCTGCTTTTAATTCATAACTCATTAATTATTTATTTAAAATAGTTCTTTATATGTAGGGACACATACAGTTCTGACCTAACTATTTATTTCTCAGTTCCATTTTTCAATATTATAAACAGTGTAATATACTCAGCTATTAAAATAAATAAAATAATGTCGATTGATTACATTAATCCATTTTGTGCCATTGAATAAACATCGTTGTGTCCAACAATAAAATGGTCTAAAACCCTTACATCAATGAGTTCTAGAGTGTTGATGAGCTTTTGGGTTATGGTTTTGTCAGATTCACTGGGTGTGAGGTTTCCTGATGGGTGGTTGTGTGCAAAAATAATAGCCGCAGCATTGTTTTTAAGGCAAGTTTGTGCGACAACGCGAGGATAAACTTGGGCTTGGTTAATTGTGCCTGTGAACAGTTTTTCGAATTTTATTAATTTGTGGTTATTATCTAACAAGATACAAGCAAAGACTTCATGGCTTGAGTGGCTAAAATTATTGAGTAAAAAGTTACGAGCAAGTCCTTGGTCTGTAAAACTGGTGGACTCTCTAATTTTGCAATTATGGTGCCGTTTGGTTAATTCCAATGTGGCTTTAAGTTGACAAAATTTTGCAGGTCCTAAGCCTTTTATACCAGTAAAAGCATCGAGGTCTGATTCTAACACTTTGTCTAATCCACCAAACTCATTTAGCAAATCTCTGGCTAAATCTAGCGCCGTACGTCCTGCAATTCCTGTGCGAAGAAATATCGCCAATAGTTCTGCATTACTTAGGTTGGATGCCCCTATCTTTAATAATCGTTCTCTTGGGCGATCAGATGTAGGCCATTGATTGATTTTCATTAATTGTTCCAAAAATATGCATTTTAGAGTTATAATAATATTTAATTAATGGGTAATTTCCTAAACTCTTGTAGGAAATTTCCCATAAGTTGTGGTTTATCTGCGACTGATACGATAGAATTATTCATTAACATAATAACAAATAACTCATGGAACAAATTGAATTAAAAATTCTTGACCAGGAATTTATTAAAATATGGGGGCTGCCACATCATGCGACAAATGGTTCTGCTGGAATGGATTTACGGGCTTGTTTAACTGCAGACTTAATAGTAAAAGCTGGACAGACCGAATTGATTCCCACGGGGATTTCTATTCATATTAAGGATCCAAAGTTTGCAGCAACAATATTGCCTAGATCTGGTTTAGGCCATAAACATGGTTTGGTGTTAGGAAATCTGGTCGGTTTGATTGATTCAGATTATCAAGGACAATTATTTGTATCATGTTGGAACCGTTCAGATATTGATTATACGGTTGCAATTGGTGACAGGATTGCTCAATTGGTAATTTTGCCAGTTGTTCAAGCTGAATTTAAAGTAGTAAAAGAGTTTAACTTAAGTCAACGGGGAGATGGCGGTTTTGGCCATTCTGGACATAATTAAATCGTATGGATCAATAACATGTTAAAAATTAATTATAATAATCAAAAAGGATTTTTTACTAGTAATTTGACAACAACAGTTATGTGGACAATTGTTTCACTGATTTCAGCTGTTTTGGCGCTTTTGTTTGCTCTTGCATTTGTTAATAATTTAGATGAAAACTCTACAAAAAATAACCTGGTTGACAATACTGAAATAATTTCATCTCAAGTTTCAGAAAATGTTATTAACATTAATTCTAAGGTAAAAGAAGGCATTGCAAAGCATATTGGGTCATATGATGGATCTAATGCAGATGATGTGATTAATGCTTTAAAAACTGAATTTCCTGATTCATTAAGGATTATTATTTCAAGTAAGGCTTTGAAAGATATAAAACCGGTTAATTTTCCTGATATTAATTATGCCACGTTGGATATGATGAAAACCACACACGCAGCTAATAAAAATCCTATAGCAGAAATTCACTTATTCGGACAAAAAAATCAATATTTAAATTATATCCATATCATCTGTCTCTTATACACATCTCCGAGCCCACGAGACAGGCAGAAATCTCG
>CAJXVJ010000266.1 GCA_913061105.1 uncultured Alcanivoracaceae bacterium
GCACTAAATGGAACATATTTATCTAATTCAAATCCAATAACTTCGTCTAAATTTTCTTTTGCAGCTTGTGGCAATGCAATTTTTCTTATTAATGCCTCATCATTTGGTAGTAAATAATTAACATTAACTTTTTTACCGTCCGCTTGATTTATAATATGCTGAACATTGTGCCACCAAGATTCTTGATTTTCGTTTTCGTCATTAACATAAGGTTCAAACTTGCCATTTTTGTTGTACCAAACAGATACTTCGTCTTTAGTTTGAGTCAATAGAACTTGGATTGATTGAGGGAATAGTTTTTTGTGGTGTTTTTGTGGTACTAGAGATTTAAGCTCTGTTTTCCACCAGCGCACAAACTGGCTTAAAGACGATGCTTCATACCATGTGTTAAAATCATTTTGTAATCTTTCTATTGCATTCATGTGTTTTTCACGTATTTATTACAAGTGCTCATTGTCACGCCATCTGACTATTCTAAATGGCCTGCCTTGAACAGTTCCGCCCAGTCTAATTGTTGCATCTAATTGTGCCCAATGCCCATTACTCAAGGTTGCTTTAACCACAATACTAAAGGCCACTCCACCACCTCTGGCAACACCTGATTGACCGTTAGGCAATATCGGCAATTCGTCACCAACATTTTCTACTAATTCTCTTTCTTCAATAAATTGCCTGGCATCTTCTAAACCGACATCAGGCAAAGCCATTAGTGCTTGCTCTGGTGCATAAGCAATATTTAAATTCCTGCTTCCTGAATAGACAGTGACTGCAGGTTCAAGTTTTCTGTACATGTCATAATCTATGCCCATGACTTGTTGTAATTCAGGTACTGTATCAAACAAAGCGTCTTTGGCTCCATATGGATATCCTTCAGCTTCATAATCGTCATCTTCAGCCCCACTAAATCCTTTTATATTATCATTATCGCGCCAATCTATAACTCTTTCAGTTAACATCAACGCCTCTTCTTCACTGATACCTAATGAGGCAAATAAGCCCACTAAAAGTTCATCGCTGGCTAAATTTAAATCAATTTTCCCTGTTTCATCTACAATAGAAATCTCTATTTCTGATTGCGCCAATTCCATATTGTATTTTCTGCCATCTGCAATCCACCTGTATTCAATGTCTGGATTGCGCAGCTCATAAACAGCTCTGTTCAATCCGGCTTCAGCCAAATAACGGGCTTTTGTCGTATCAAAAACCATCCGAGCTTGAACCCCTTCTGTTCTTGCCGATAATGCAAAACTGGCAGCAATGACAGTTAATAAAACCGTCACCCATAAGACTAAAATCAAAGCCACACCAGATTGCTTATTCATTTAACTTCGCCCCTGCTTGAACTGCCTTGCATCATCAAATGATTACTCACCCTTCTGTTTGTCGCAGTAGCATCAAGCATTAAAGCCACTTGCATTTCGGGCCATTGCATGAGCGCATTTTCGCCCATTTCCACATCCAATCTTATCATTAATGGTGTGTTTCCTACATTTTCCCAATCATTTTCCCATTCGCCTAATTCACCTTCTTCATCGAGTTTTACGAAAGAGAATTCAGCGCCTTTAATGTTCTCCAACAAGACCACGGGTTCTTGATCAGAGTCATCAAAATCAGAAACTTCTAATGAATCATTAAGTAACCAATGTGAAAATTGCAGGATTTTACCACCTTTTGCATTAACAATCTCAATTAATTGCACATGTGGGCCACCATTACCTAAATAGCCCGGCATTGGTGAAACAAACATGATGCGTTCTTGGTCCCCTTCAAAGATAACATATTCTCCATCTTCTTCTTTAAAAGCGATGGGGAGAATTCGAGAAATTTGCCTGCGGACTAATTCTTGAACAACACGCACTTCATTTGTTGCATCAATCCTCTTGATGCCCTTTTCAGACATGCTCCTGCTAATCTTTATGCCTTCATAAACCATTACCATAATCAAAGACAACATAGTCATCACAACTATGATCTCAATTAAAGTAAATCCTTTTTGCGCTTTGCTATTTTTTAATTTCATTACCGATCCCTATTGTGATCAGGCGTGACAGCACGTAAAGTCACAAACTCTGTGACATTGTTTCTGTTTTTATTCTCAGATGTGACTGTGAGGGTTACTTGCATTAATTCAACAGCTGTGAATTCTTGATTAATATTGCCCTCGTATGGAACATCAAAAGGAATAATTTCTAAATCCCAAGTTGTGTCTTTATCAAATTCACCACTACTATTGCCTTCTTCTAGCACTTCGAATAAACCCAGTTCATCCATTTTACTTTGTGCCAACATGGCAATTTTTGTATTGTGAGAAGCTTTAATGGTGTTTTTTGCTGAGCCAGCAACGATTTCCATTATTGTCGCAAACATAGCTGCCAACAAGGTAAATGCCACCAAAATCTCCAACAGGGTAAATCCTTTTTGTTTTGTGTTCACTCGCATTAACTCTTGCCTTCAACTTTTGAGATTTCACCGGTAAGCCAATTGACATTAATTTTCCAAATTTTATCTCCATGCACCAGTTTTACCCAACCACCTGTTGAACTGCCGTCTGAAAAAAACCGAATGGAACCTACTGAATCATTGGCGATATCCGATGCTGCAGTGTAAACATAAATTTCCATTTCTTCAGGGATGGTTACCATTTTTTTTCTGGGTGCTTTATAGGTTTTATCCTCCACATTAAAACTGATGGTTTTTTGCTCATGTTTGGTAACCGCTTGCCCTCTTGTATAACGCATAGCAGATACCAAATCTTTGCTAACAGCTCTAATTTTTGCCTTGTCTAAACTTTTCATCATGCCCGATGAAAAGAATCCCAGAATTACAGCTATCATCACCATTACAACAATGATTTCTAATAATGTAAATCCTGACTGGCGCTTATTCATTGTGACTCTTTATTGTATAATAATTATTGGGTTACAAATCCCAACTGTTAATATCTTTATCAAGACCTGTGCCACCAGAAGCTTTATCATTACCATGAGAAACAATACTGAATTCTTCATCATTTTGACCTGGATTTGAATATTTAAATGGTTCACCCCATGGATCTTTTAAATTTTTCTCTTTGGTATATTTACCCAGCCAATTGGAATCTCCATTGTCGTTCACTAATGCATCTAAACTACGAGGATAGTAGCCAGTATCTAAATTGAATTCTTCAATTTTTATTTTCAATTGACCGATTCTAATCTTGGCTTCTTGTATTTTCCCTTTAACTCTATTGTTGCCAACACTATTAGCAACTAATCCAATAAGCGTAGCCATCATCACCATGACCACTAAAATTTCTAATAAACTAAAACCTTTTTGTAATGTATTGAATTTATGTTTTTGATTCTTCATGTTATACCTCTATATTACTAAATCATTCATTTCTAACATCGCCATCATAATGGCGAATATTATAAAAAATATTATTGCTGCCAAAGTCAGAACTACCACTGGTACCATCATAGAAATCATTCTATCAATGGAAGTTTTAACTTCTAAGTCATATGTCTCTGCTGTTTTTAACAACATTTCGTCTAATTTCCCTGTCTCTTCACCAACACTGATTAATTGCTGTGCCAATCTGGGAAACTCTTCTGCATCTTCTAAGCCAACTGCCATGGGCTCACCATGTTTTACTTGTTCAGCTGCTTCTGTAATTATTTGATTTAATCTGGCATTGTTTACTACTTTTTTACCAATATTAAGTGCTGACATCAATGCAACACCACTGTCTATTAATGTACCCAATGTCCTGGAAAACCTGGCTATGTCAATGCGTGTTACCAAATCACCAACCAATGGTAATTTTAATAACTTTGTATCCCACATTAATCTGAAATCAGATTCTTTTAATTTTTGTTTAATCACCACTATCACAAGAACAATCGCCACAATCATGACCCACCAATAGCTTTGAACAATACCTGCTATTGCTAAGACAAATTGTGTGATTCCAGGTAATTCGACACCTGCATCTTCAAACATGGGCTTAAAGGAAGGCACAACCTTACCCAATAAAACAAACATTGAGACACCTGATAATACCAACAATATAACTGGATAAATCATGGCAGATACGACACTGTCTTTTAGGGCTTTGGCTCTTGCCATATAATCGGCCAAGCGCATTAGTGTGGTTTCTAATGTTCCACCCAATTCTCCCGCCCTGACCATATTCACATACATGTTATTAAAAACATGTTGGTCTGCCAAAGCATCTGACAAGGTTCCACCTCCGCGCACTTTATCTCGTATCTGTTCAACCAATATGCGTAATTTTTCATCGTCTATGATATCAATCATAACACTTAATGATCTTTCCAGCGGCATTCCAGAATTTAACAGCGTAGCTAATTGATCTGTAAATTCGCCCACTTGTTTTTGACTGACTGTTTTACGCGAAGAAAACAAATTCTCTAGTGAAAACCCTGTGCTTAATTCTTTGGCTGTAATGGGTATATTTCCTGCTGATTGGATTTTAGAAATAACATCCGCACGGTTAACAGCATCCATTTGTCCTTCTAGCTGTTCTCCAGCTGGGGTCATTGCTTTGTATCTGTCTCTTATACACATCTGACGCTGCCGACGATCTACTCTG
>CAJXVJ010000267.1 GCA_913061105.1 uncultured Alcanivoracaceae bacterium
GATTTCTGCCTGTCTCGTGGGCTCGGAGATGTGTATAAGAGACAGGAATAATAATAGGTATATTTGATTATTTTAAGAATTCTGATTAAAACCACTGACATTCAGTTAAATCGGTTAATAGCTCATAAATAATATAAAGACTGAGTCAATCTTATTTTATGGATTAATACATTTATGGCCCAACTATTCAATTGGTATCACCCCACACTGGTCTCCCTTAAGAATATTTTCCTGATATATTTTTCATTTTTTTTCTCACAGTCACAGACTTATGCAAATCTCTCGTTGTATAATTTCAGTATGAATAAAAATGACACAACAATTGTAGAACAAAGTATTGAAGAACCTCCAGTAGAAGTCACTAATCTCATTGGACAATTTGCCGATTGGCTTCCTGAATCATGGCAGCCTTATTGGAATCAATTGCAAAGCATTCCTATGTTGAAATTTATTATCATTGTTGCCATTGGATATATCGTAGGGAAAATCGTACAATTTATTGTGACAAGAAGCGCAACTCAACTCACCAAACGCACCCGAACTCAAGTTGATGATGAATTGATTGCTATGCTTAAGAAACCTATTTTTCTCACGGTTTTTTATTTTTTCCTCATTGTTGCCACTAAAAGCTTAAGTATATCGATAGGCGCTAAAACCACACTGGCCCAAATTATTTTAACAATGATTGTTTTTATGTGGATGGCACGGGGGTTTGGCATACTAAACTTATTGTTGAAGGTATTAAGTGGATTGCGGAACCGTTATAATATGATTCAACGCAAAACTGTGCCTTTATTTTCCTTAATTGGAAAAATTGCACTGGTTGCAGCAGGCTCTTATTTTATCTTAATCATTTGGGGCATCAATCCAACTGCATGGTTAGCTTCAGCCGGAGTCATTGGTATAGCCGTTGGTTTCGCTGCTAAAGACACTTTATCTAATTTGTTTTCAGGTTTTTTTATTATCGCAGATGCACCATATAAAACGGGAGATTTCGTGGTTCTAGATTCTGGAGAACGCGGTATGGTGACAAATGTAGGAGTGCGCTCCACTCGTATTCTCACCCGTGATGATGTTGAAATCACCATTCCAAATGCAGTTATTGGCAATGCCAAAATACAAAACCAAAGTGCCGGTCGTTGGGAAAAATACCGCATAAGAATGAAGGTTGGTGTTGCATATGGCAGTGACCTCAATCAAGTATGCAATGTCCTTAAATTAATCGGTTATGACAATATTAATGTTTGTAAAGACCCTGAGCCTCGTGTTCGGATGCGTGGGTTTGGTGATTCAAGTATTAATTTTGAATTACTGTGCTGGATTGAAGAACCAGTACTTAGAGGTCGTGTTACACATGAATTATACATAAACATTTATCATAAGTTACAAGAACTCAATATCGAAATACCCTATAGCAGACAAGACATTTATATTAAAGAGTTCCCCGAACAAAGTAAAAATACAAAACCTGAATCAGATTAATAATCTAAAACACACCAAATTTATAATATTACAGATTTGGTGTGTTAATTTTAATATTTACTTATTTTCTTTCCGTAACATTTAATAAAATAGGCTTCCAATCTTCCACTTTGTGAGATCTGGCATCAAACGCCAAGTGATAAATATTATTGGCTTCAACTACCAAATCTAATGTATCATCGTATTTACGTTGATTTATTTTGGTTTGTAGTATTTTATTGTTCCCAGCCAAATAATTATAATTTACATTTGCAGCAAATTTTAATTTATAATCTCCAGGTTCCAACATCATCATATCGCTTTTATTCACAAATCTTTCACCATTGACTGATAAAATGGTTAGCGGAAACAATTTATGTGCGGGTTGGTTTGGTGATAAATCAATCATGACTTTAGTCGGTTTATCTGTCTCTTTTTTGGCCTGTGATTCAGTTAAAAAACAAACGCCCAAACTTATAATTAATATAATAAAAATATGTTTCATGGTAATACTCCTTGTAAAATAGTGTTTTTTTATCATAATCTTTTAAAACTGAATATAAAATGAATTTAAAGCAATAATAAAAATATGACTATTTACACATTTACTCAAATCATCAATTATGTTTTGATACTAAGCTGAACTAAATGACTAAATTACACTCTATAAATAAAACAATAATGCATTAACATGATAAAAATAAATAATTTGACCAAGGTTTTTAAAACCCAAGGAGAAACCATTAATGCCCTTAACTCTGTAGATTTACACATCAAAAAATCAGAGTTTGTGGCTATCATGGGACGATCGGGATCAGGGAAATCAACATTACTTAATATTTTAGGCTGCATGGACAAAGGTTCATCTGGAGAGTATTTGCTATCTGACCAAGATGTCAGTCAATTAGATGATGATGCCTTGTCTAAAATACGTAACGAACGCATAGGATTTGTGTTTCAAGGATTTCACCTACTACCACGTCTGAGTGCTTTTGAAAATGTCTTATTGCCATTGCGTTATTCACAATCTAAAATAACGGAACAAGGCAAACAAAAAGCCAAAGATCTATTAATCAAAGTAGGTTTAGAGGACAGGATGTATCACATGCCCAACCAAATGTCTGGCGGACAAATTCAACGTGTTGCCATAGCCAGGTCATTAATTAACGACCCTGACATACTTTTGGCTGATGAACCAACTGGAAATCTCGATAGCACCATTTCGCAACAAATCATTGACTTATTGATTGAACTCAATAAAGCAGGTCAAACCATTGTTATGGTCACACATGAAGATGACATAGCAGAAAATGCCAATCGAACCATTCATTTTCTAGATGGAGAAATTATCCAATGAAAATTTTTATAGCCCTATTATTCATCACATTTCATGGTCATACAGAAACACTGTATATCACTGGTGAGTTAGAATCCAAAAATACACAAGTGGTATTGATGCCATTGGTCCCATCGATGAATGGAAAGATCAGTGAAATGGAACAAGAAGGCAAACCAGTAAAAAAAGGGGACCTTCTGGTTCGAATTGATGGGACTACTATCAGCACCCAACTTGAATCCCAGATTGATGACCTCGATAATTATTTGGCAACATCAAAAAGAAGTGAAATAGAATTTGAAATTCAACTTAACAATGCACAATTAGCATATGATAGCGCAAAAATCAATTTTGAAATTGCACAAATGAATTCTAAGATCCCATTAGAGTTCATAGGAGAACTTCAATACAAACAAAACCAATTACAATTAAAAAATAAAGAAAAATCATTCAAAAAAGCCACATCCGATCTAGAAGAGCAAATCACTGTCATTGAAAACAGTAAAAAGAAAGAATCATTGGGATTTGCACATAAACAAAAAAAATTAGACTATTTGAAAGAAACCCTAGATGATTTTACAATTTATGCTGAACAAGATGGGTATATCATTTATGGAACACATGCATGGACTGGTGAAAAAGTTCAAGAAGGAGACCAATTGCAAACAGGCTTTAACATCATGAATGTCTCACAAAACAATGCTTTGCAAATAGTAGCTAGCGTTAATGCCATTGATATCCCTAAACTTTCCATTGATCAAAGTGCCACCATAAAATTTGATTCCTTTCTTGATAAATCATTTCAAGGAAAGATAATCAAAATCTCATCAGGTGGTTCTGACAAACAAATTTGGGGTGATGCATTGTACTATGAAGCCACCATAGAAATAGTTGACTCCACTCCAGATAACTTGTTATTGGGAATGAGTGCTCAAGTCATTATTAAACATCAGGAGAATGAATCATGAAATATATTAATATCACACTACTACTAATATTTACAATGACAGGTTTGTCTGCACAAGAGCCAATTAAGATTTCTGGTGAATTACAAGCATTGAATACTGATAATTTTTCACCACCACGGGTAAAAAGAGTATGGCAATATACCATTTCATACATGGCAGAAGATGGTGCAGTAGTGAGACCAGGCATGCCGATACTCATGTTTAAAACCGATGCGATTCAAACCAATCTTGATGATGCGAAAGGGAAATTAACCATCAAAGAAAGCGAAGTAGCGAATAACAAAGCCCTTGAAGTTGAATTGTTTGAGAAGAAATCCATATATATCGAAGAAATGAAAATGGAATTAGACAAAGCCACACGCAAAGCAGAATTACCAAAAAGTATTTTGGCCAAAAATGATTATGAAGAGAATCAATTATTATTTAAATTGGCACAAAAACAATACCAATCTTCTTTAAAAGATTATGAGCTAAGCACACTAAAAGCAAAAACTGATGAACAAATTTTACAGGCTGAAATCAAATCACTCCAAGCTGATGTTGCAGAATACACTGCATCAATAGCCAGTATGAAGATGTTTGCCAAAGCTGAAGGCATTGTTATGCATAAAACCAATTGGCAAGGTGAAAAATATGCAGTTGGTGATTCAATCTGGGGCAATAGAAGAGTAGTAGAAGTAGCAAATCTTAGTAAAATCATTGCCAAAATTGAAATAACTGAAAACAATATAAAACACATCAGAAACAACCAAAATGTCACCATAAAACTGGATTCATTGCCTGATAAAGAGTTTAAAGGCTGTCTCTTATACACATCTCCGAGCCC
>CAJXVJ010000268.1 GCA_913061105.1 uncultured Alcanivoracaceae bacterium
ATTTCTGCCTGTCTCGTGGGCTCGGAGATGTGTATAAGAGACAGGTTTATAATAATAACAATGAAAAGTGTAACCAGATCTGAACTAATCAACATACTATGTGAACAATTATCCGATTCAGGATTACTGAAATCAGATATTGCACTATCCGTCAAAGAACTCATAAATACCATGAGCACAGCAATCGCAGCTGGTGAAAGAATTGAGATTCGTGGATTTGGAAGTTTTACACTGCGTCAAAGAAAGCCAAGAATGGGCAGAAATCCTAAAACTGGAGAATCTGTTGCACTGGGTGTCAAACATGCTCCGCATTTCAAACCAGGAAAAGACCTTAAAGAAAGAGTCATGGACTCAATTAAATAGTTCTGTTCTTATCTGCAATATCTCAAATTAATCATTATCGTTTTTAATGATCTGAATTAAACCTTTGCTCAAATTGATGGCTTCTTTTATGAAAGCCTCTTTTTTCAAGCTCAACATTTCCACAATTATTACAGCACCATCTTGATTGAAATCTTCAGATAATAGACTTGCACCGTGATTTTTAGCTAAATTATGTATGCTTTGCGTGTATTGGAAGGGGACCAAGAGCTTGGCTGTGTCCATGTCTTGTATGGTTTCAAACTCTGAATTTTGTAAGCACCTGTTAACACTGCCACCATAAGCACGCATCAATCCGCCAGTTCCAAGCTTGATTCCTCCATAATGCCGAATGACAAGTGCAACTGTGTTGTCAAAACCCTGTCCTTCAATGGCTTTTAAAATTGGCATGCCTGCTGTACCTGAAGGTTCTCCATCATCATTGAATCGATACACATCGCCAACTTTATAGGCCCAACAATTATGGGTAACATTATCTTGTGAATGTTCTAACAGAAATGATTTGGCGGCATCAATAGAAGTAACTGGTGCCACTGTGGCAATAAATGTGCTCTTTTTAATGATTTCTTCAAGAGAATTTAATTTAATGAGTTGTTTCAATGTATTAAACTTTATTAACGGTTGATAGAATTTTTCCATCAGCGACAATGGTTTGTATCTCTGTACCAATTGAAACTTGTGATATGTTTGAGATAACAGTCTTGTCATTATTGTTTAATGTAATACTGTAACCTCTTGATAATGTTGATAAAGGATTGAGTGTATTTAAGCCATTAATCAGTTGAAGAAGATGAGATTGTTTTTTCTCATAAATAGTTTTCACTAAATTTTCTATGTTGTTTTCATGGTATTTCATTTGAGATCTCTTGTCACTTAGTTCAAAATTGTAACGCAATAACCTGTTCTTTCTATCTGATAATTCCTTTTCAGTATTTTTGCTGATGTCTTTTATTGCTTGTTTTAAATGATCGAATTTATTGGCAATGAGTTGTTTTTCTTTGTTGATTTGGTTGATTGGGTGTGATTTTTCTAATTGATGATAAACAATGTCCAATTGTTGGGTGTGTGAATTAAGCTTATTTTGTATGAATTTCTTCATAAGGGTTAAATGATGAGAAATTCTTAATTTTATTTCAGCCAAATCAGGTGTTAATAATTCTGCTGCTGCAGTTGGAGTAATGGCTGAAAGATCAGCGACCAGATCAGTGATAGAAGTGTCTCTTTCATGACCAATAGCAGAAACACAAGGTGTATTTAAGTTAAACAAGGTTTGTGCAATAGATATGTCATTAAAGGTCCACAAATCTTCTTCAGAACCACCACCACGGGTTAGCAATATGACATCGTGTTGATTTATATCGGCTGTGAGTAGGGCATCTATTATTTCTCCAACCGCCTTGTCACCTTGAACAGATGCGTGATATACCTTCACATTCAGTAAAGGATTGCGTCGTTTAATTACATCTAGTACATCTTTAATGGCAGCAGATGAAGTGGATGTCACAATCGCCAAATTACTGATTTTGACTGGCAATTTTTTCTTTGTTTCTGGATTAAAATATCCCAATGATTCGAGTTTGACTTTTAATTCAGCAAACTGCTTGGCCATATCGCCAATGCCTGAGGTTTCAACCCTCTCAACTTTGAGTTGAAATGTTCCACGTTCTTCATATAAAGTGGCTCTGCCAAAGGCTAACAAACTATCACCATTCTTTAATACAGTTTTTTTAAAATTAAATTGTTTAAAAAATGTACATTTCACAGAAGATGAATGGTCTTTTAAAGCAAAATAGGCATGCCCTGAAGGTGCTTGGTATAAATCTGTTATTTCTCCTGACAGCCACAAACTCCCAAGGGTATTTTCTATACTGCTGCGTGCCAAGTGATTTAACTTACTTGGAGTCAGTGGATTTTCTGGTGATTTTCCGTTATTACTTGGAATCATTTATATATTCTTGCTTGCTATATGTTAGAATGCGCCGAATTTATTAAATTCGGAGTTTAAAATCATGCGTATTATATCTGATGCCCTCACTTTTGACGATGTTTTATTGGTTCCAGCTTATTCAAATATCTTACCTAAAGATGTGGACTTGTCCACCCAATTAACCGAAAAGATCAAGTTAAACATCCCCTTAATCTCCGCAGCAATGGATACAGTTACTGAATCTAGATTGGCCATAGCCATGGCACAGTTAGGTGGAGTTGGCGTTATCCACAAAAATATGTCGATTGCCGATCAAGCACATGAAGTTAAAATCGTTAAGAATTACGAATCAGGCGTAATTAAAAACCCCATTACAGTTAGACCAGATACCAGTATCCAAGAAGTACTAGAAATCACCCGTAATCACAGTATTTCAGGTGTTCCTGTGGTGGATGAAACAGGTTTAGTTGGTATTGTCACCAGTAGGGACATGCGTTTTGAAAGGGTTTTGGAAGACCCTGTTTATAATATCATGACCCGTAAAGAGGATTTAATCACAGTAAAAGAAGGCGCACAACCAGAAGAAGTCAAACAACTCTTGCACAAACACCGCATTGAAAAAGTTTTAGTCGTTAACGACGATTTTGAACTCAAAGGATTGATTACTGTAAAAGACATGCAAAAATCCAAAGAACACCCTAATGCAGTCAAAGATTCATCAGAACAATTAATCGTGGCTGCAGCAGTAGGATCAGTTGGTGATACTGAACAAAGATGTGCTGCTTTAGTTGAAGCTGGTGTTGATGTTTTGGTAGTTGATACCGCACATGGCCATTCACAAGGTGTATTGGACAGAGTCAAATGGGTACGTGAAACTTACCCAAATGTACAAATTGTTGCAGGCAATATTACCACAGGTGATGCTGCATTGGCATTGGTTAAGGCTGGTGCAAATTGTGTTAAAGTAGGTGTTGGCCCTGGATCTATTTGTACCACACGTATTGTTGCTGGAGTTGGTGTTCCACAAATCACAGCCATAGACAATGTTGCCAAAGCACTAGAAGGCACAGGTGTTCCATTGATTGCAGATGGTGGCATTCGTTATTCAGGTGATGTGGCAAAAGCCGTGGCATCAGGTGCCAGTGTTATCATGGCAGGTGGCTTGTTTGCAGGTACTGAAGAGTCTCCAGGGGAAGTTGAGTTATACCAAGGCAGAAGTTATAAATCCTATCGCGGAATGGGCTCATTAGGCGCCATGGACCAAGGTTCCAAAGACCGTTATTTCCAAGACGATGTTTCTGATAACGAAAAATTAGTCCCTGAAGGCATTGAAGGCCGAGTCGCTTATAAAGGCGCATTGGCCCCAGTTATTCATCAACTGATGGGCGGTTTAAAAGCTTCAATGGGTTATGTCGGTTGTGCAAACATTAATGACATGAAAATCAAACCAGAAATGGTCAAAATCACCAATGCCGGAATGGCCGAAAGCCATGTGCACGATGTGAATATTACGAAGGAAGCACCGAATTATAGGACGCGAACATAAATTATCATTGATATTAATTCATAAATGTATGATTTCTGCGTTTAAAAAATCATCATTTATTCTTAGGACTAGGACTTAATGTTTTTCACCGAGGCGTAAAGGGTAAAAATATGGAATTTAGTATAAAGTACACTAAAAGGGATTATTGGGCTGTTGTTAAGTTTAAGATGACAAAGGCTATATTGGTTGCAAAGAAAAAAAAGAAAAATAAATTTGAAATTTTGTTATTTAGATTGATATCACCATTTGTTTTACTAGGGGTCGTTATAATTGCATCTTTTAAAAAATTAAAGGTGAATTATAAATTTATATTATCTCAATCTGGAGTGACACGAATAATCGACGAAAAGCAAGAATTAGCTATGTGGTCTCGGTTCATTTGCTATGAAAAAACAGAAAATTTTATAATGTTACAATTTGATAAGAATGTAGGTGATAATGATGGCCAAGCTTTATTTCCAAGAAGATGCTTTAGTGAAACTGAATGGTTGAGGTTGATTGAGGTTTTTGAAGAAAATAACGTCAATTCTGGTGAGATTGATTTGAATATGGATATTTGATAAGTTGAAGTTGGCTTTGCACACCAACAGTGTTTTGGTACTGTCTCTTATACACATCTGACGCTGCCGACGATCTACTCTGTGTAGA
>CAJXVJ010000269.1 GCA_913061105.1 uncultured Alcanivoracaceae bacterium
AATCAAATGTCCTAATTTCTATCTGATCTTTGTATGTATCAGTATAGGTCAAATATAGGAAACGGATATGAAAAAAAATCATTTAAAGATTCAATCAAGCAGAGTCAAAATAATTGTGGTTATTGTATTTAGTTTGATCATAAGCCAAGCAGTCGCCCAGTTCAAGATCAACAAATACAATATCAGCACTGGTGGTGGCGTCATTGCCAATCAAAATTACCAGATAACTGGCACCGTGGGTCAATCCGAAGCTTCAATCACCAGTTCTGGTGAAAATTATGAGCTTAGCAGTGGTTTTTGGACTCCTGGTATTGACAACGATTTAATTTACAAAAATGGTTTTGAATAACCCATCAAATGTGAGAGTTAAAAATGAAAACAACTAATAAAATATTTTATAACATGATTGTGCTATTTGCCTTAATCAGTATGGCCAATGCACAAACCCCAATCAATTCAGATTTCACCTATCAAGGTGAATTGGTGTTTAATAATCAATTGGCCAATGGCGCTTATGATTTTGAAATTAATGCCTATGATGCACTCACAGATGGCAATATTTACGATGCCCCTTATAGTGTTGACGCCATCTCGGTGGTTAATGGTATATTTCAAATTCCTCTTGATTATGGCAATGAAACATTTATGGGCGATGAAGTCTATTTAGAGATATCAGTACGAGAAAATGGCAGTGGCCAACCTTATGAGTTGTTAAGCCCAAGGCAAAAAATAAACAATGCTCCTTATGCCATTCATGCCCAATATGTGGGTGCAGATGCGGTTACAAATACTGAAATTCTGGATGGTTCAATAGGTGAGCAAGATTTAGCAAATAACAGCGTAACTTCAGATAAAATTGCCAGTAACGCTGTGGGTAATTCTGAAATCATAAGCACTCAAGTGCAACGCAGAGTGAGTGGTAGTTGTACTGTTGGCAGTTATATTCGTTCTGTTAATGAAGATGGTTCAGTTGTATGTGAAACAGATAGTACAGGTAATTCAAATATTACCAGTGAAGACATTGTAGATGGCACAATTGCTAATGTAGATTTAGCAGACAATTCTATTGGTAGCAATGAAATTATTAATCAGTCAATAACAAGTAATGATATAGCATCAGATTCTATTACAGCATCAATGATAACAGTTAATGCAGTTGGGTCAAACGAAATAGCCCCAAGTGCAGTAGGTGAATCTGAAATAAATTCTGCTGAAGTCCAATCAAGAGTCAGTCAAACTTGTGATGAAGGGTTTTACTTAAGGGGCATTAATGAAGATGGTAGCGTCCAGTGTCAACAATTGCCATTTGGATCTAAACATGATTTATTTAGTATTGGTTCTTCACGTTATATAAGCATAGCCATCATGCCATCAAATGGATTTCCAATTATTAGTTATACGAATTCATCAGGAAGATTGTCTGTTTATGAATGTACAAATCTACTTTGTACTTCAGGAGTGGTCAGAAATTTAGAAAGTTATTTTGGTGCTGGTTATTCAAGTAAAATCACCATTCTCCCTTCAGGTTTACCTATTATTAGTTATGATGACATTACCAATGATGACTTGAAAGTTTATAGGTGTTTAACATTTAATTGTTCTTCTGGATCACCGGTTGCCTTAGATGAAATGGGGGATGTTGGCAGTTTTCCGAGTATTACTACTGGTAATACTGGACTGCCCATAATGAGTTATATTGATAATGACAATAATAGCTTAAAAGTTAGGGCATGTTTTAATTCTATGTGTACAACAGGTAATGATTGGGTGCTTGATAGTAATTCTGTCAAATTTGAATCAAGTATTGTGATTAGACCTAGTACAGGATTGCCATTGATTAGTTACTTTGGTGACAATAAATTAAAACTTTATAATTGTACAAATTCATTCTGCTCTAGTGGTAATTCAATTGTTTTAGACAGCAGTGTCAATGAGGTTGGTAGGTATGCTAATATAGTATTTGATTCTAGTAATATACCCCTTATTAGTTATCATGATGAAACCAATGGAGATTTAAAGTTATATAGGTGCAACGATGAAAACTGCAGTACAGGCTCTAGCAGAATTCTTGAAAGTAATGGAAATGTAGGTAATTTTTCAAGTATTGCTTTTAATCCAGCAGACTCTACTGCGATTATTAGTTTCGTTGATATAACTAATTCAAGTTTAAAATTATACAAATGTAGTAACAGTGATTGCACTATAGGTTCTACTCATGTTTTGGATAGCAGTTCATATTTAAAACAAGGAACAAGCATTGTCATTAATAACGAAAACAAACCACAAGTTGCTTATAAATCAAATGACAAATTGGCTATTTATAGTTGTTTTGACGCTGAATGTGATCGGTAATAATAATTATAGTTTTTAGTAATTGTTATGATAGTATAATTAGTTGATATGTCGAATAACGAAAACAAATTAGATAACAAAATAAAAAGTATCCTCGATGCCATCAAGGATGAAGATACTTTGGATTTATCTAATGAGGTTTCAGATCCAGAAATCATTCGTGATTTTTCCAATTTGTTAGATAAAGGGGATGATGATCATGATGGGTTAATAGGTGCGAAATTAGGGCATTGGACCATCAAAGAATTGATTGGTAAGGGCGGAATGTCTGTGGTTTTTTTGGCTGAGCGCAATGATGAGCAGTTAAATCAACAAGTGGCTTTGAAGGTATTGCCGCAAGGATTGGCCAGTAATAATCTGGTCAGCCGTTTTATTCGTGAACGGCAAATACTTTCAGACTTGAATCACCAAAATATTGCTAAATTATACGATGTTGGTGTGACAGAAAGAGGCGTTCCTTGGTTTGTGATGGAGCTTATTCAAGGGCAGACTATCTTAGAATATGCTAAATCTCATGAACTAAATATTGAACAGAAAATTATACTATTCAAACAGGTCTGCGAGGCATTAGCCTATTCACATGCACAAGGTGTTGTACACAGAGACATCAAACCGGGAAATTTATTGGTGACAAATGAGGGTGTTGTTAAATTATTAGATTTTGGAATTGCATCTGATGATGAACAACA
Organism: uncultured Alcanivoracaceae bacterium; assembly: GCA_913061105.1. Lineage (GTDB taxonomy): Bacteria > Pseudomonadota > Gammaproteobacteria > Xanthomonadales > Marinicellaceae > NORP309. The sequence continues at coordinate 3,042 of CAJXVJ010000269.1, forward strand.
ATCATTGACCATGACTGGCGCCATTATGGGCACACCCGGCTATATGTCACCAGAACAAGCCAAAGGATTGAATGATAAGATTGACCGCCGCAGCGATATTTTTTCAGCTGGAGTCTTGTTGTATAAATTAATCAAAGATGACATGCCCTTTAAGGCTGAAAGTATATCTGAAATCTCCTACAAAATCATCCACGCTGAACCCACATTGCTGGGCAATACTATTTCAGCAGATATTCAAGCCATTATTTTTATGTGTTTGGAAAAAAATGTCGATAAGCGCTATGCTTCATTCAAACAATTATTGAATGATTTAAATGCTTATTTAAACGGCGATGTAGTCAATGCAAGAAAGATTACTTTTCTTGGACGAAGTATTAAAAAAATTAAAAAGAACCCTGTGTTGAGTTCAGTTTTATTACTGGCACTATTGGCAACTATTTCAGGCGTTGCTTATGGTGTTTACGAATCTATTGCTTCAGTAAAAAAAGTACAATTGACCAAAGAGTACATGACTGCCGCAGAGCAAATTAAGAATAAAATCAGACGCTCGCACATGATGCCATTGCACAATGTTCAGAATGATTATGCTGAGTATGAAAAAGACATAGAAGAATTAAGAATCAATATTGAAGCCAGTGGCGTTGATAATACCGGTATGAGTGATTTTGCATTGGGAACAGCTTATCAAAACATGCGTTTTTATGATAAAGCTTTGAAGTATTTTAAACTAGCTGAAAGCAAAGGTTTTGAATCATCTGAAATGTACATTGGATTGGGAGAAGCCATGGCAATAGAGTGGGATTCTCAAAAGAAAATAGCCAATAAAATTGTTGATGATGATGAATACAAAGTTTATCTAGAAGAAGCCAAAGTCAAGTACTATTATCCAGCAAAAATGTATTTAGAAAAAGCCCAGAAAGGCTCTGTTCACCAACATTATCTTAAATCCAAAATTGCCTTAGTGGACAATGATTTGGATACTGTTATTGATGAAGCGTTATTGGATATAGAACAAAACCCTTGGCATTATGAGGCATTGAAGATTGCTTCTCATGCTTATAGTACCAAGTTTCTGAATCTGGGTTCCAAACAAGGCTATGATGCGGTTTACGATTTACTTGATTTAAGTAATGAACTGTTAGAAAAAGCGATTGAAATTGGTGGCTCTGACCCATCAAATTACGTCAACAGATGCACCAATGTTTCGATTGAAATGCAAGTTCAAAAATTGTCCAATTATAAGCACATTGAAGAAGCTTATGAAAAGGGGTTGAAATATTGTAAAGCAGCGATTCTTTTGTATCCAGAAGCGGTAACGCCATGGACCAATATCAGTCAATTGCATGTTACATACGCCGATTATATGTTGTCAATGGATAAAGATAGCGTAGAGTATAACCAAAAAGCAGTAGCCGTATTGAATGAAGGCTGTCTCTTATACACATCTCCGAGCCCAC
>CAJXVJ010000270.1 GCA_913061105.1 uncultured Alcanivoracaceae bacterium
CGAGATTTCTGCCTGTCTCGTGGGCTCGGAGATGTGTATAAGAGACAGGCTTTGATCCATCAGAACAGAATTTCCCATTGTTGTTAAATCATCTGGTCTAAATTGATCCCAAGGTGAAATAAAATAGTAGAAATCTGTTTGAGAGATAACTTGCCCCAATAAAATGGGGTAAAAATAGACAATCGTTAAGAGTGTAAATATGCCAAGTGCGTACCAGTATTCTCTTTTGCTGTTTATATTATTGTTCAAGAAAACCACATGTTATTAATAATTAAGCAGTATACTGGTTTTTTATTAACTCTTCAGCAAATAAATTCATCTCATTGCTATTGAAGAATCTAGAAATAATATTTATTGATATATTTCATTTATATCGATGGCATATTTCTCTTCAGAGCTTATTTTTATATTCCAGTTGATTTTTCTTTGATCCAAACAATTTTCGCATTGGTATAGCCAATTACCGGTGTTATTTATTAATTTGATTGGTTGAAGCTCACCATTATTAATTTCTATACTTTCGATATTCATCGATATATAAAATGGCAATGTGTTCGTCATTGCAATAATAGAATTAGCATGGGTGCTAAATGTGTATTCAAATATTGATTTTGATTTTTTTTCTATACCTTTTCTTTGTGGATGCTTATAAGCATCAAATGGCGCTAGTTGCCAAGCATTAGAATGAGAATGGTTTGTAAATTCTGTAGTAAAACCTAATCCTGGATAGAGCCAGCCTTCAGGTTTTATGTCAGTGCTATCCCAAAACGATTTGTGCATAATGAAAACATGTTTTTCAGCCGAATTTTGTGTACCGGACAAACTGATATTCTGTTGTGGGCAAGAAAAACTAACAGGTATGGCACTGGTATAATCTAAAACAATGCTAAAAGGACCATGAACATAGATATCGTCACAGAGTAAATTTTGAATATGGGTTGTATTGATTATTGAAATGCCATCAAGACTCTTTGTTAAATCAAATTTATTAAACTTGGCAGGAATTTCAATATTTGAAACATTTGGCAACACAAACTGTTGATTATTTGCCTGTTTTGTTAATGCCAACATTGGGAATATATTAATAAAAAACAAGATCAAACAATACAATTGAATGGTTATTAATTTTTTCTTCACCATGATTTGGAATATTCCAAATGCAATGCCCCCTAAAATGAATGGCGCTAATACCAGCATCATATAAAAGGGTATAAATGACCGTAATACTAAAACCATTAAGCACAACAGAATAAAGACAACACTTCCCCAAATGAAATGGATTAAATTTTGTTTTGATTTAATGATATATTTTATGTACCCCGCTACACTAGTGATACATGTAATGATATAAATGGCAAAAACACTGTTACCGATAATGACATTCCATTCGCAAATAAAATTCCTGATTTGTAATGGACCATAATAAAAGAGTGAGATAATGAAATTTGGCAACCTTTGTAACGGATTTAATTTTTCTGACGAGGCTGCTTTATTTGAAAGTCTCTGGAAGTCTAAGAATCCATTACTGATTTGATCATAAAGATAAGGAACAAAAGGCAGTAAAAAAAGAATAACACCCAATAACAAATCATATATTTTTAAATCATTCCATTTCTTAAAGACTAAATAAACGATGAATGCCGTAAGAATTATTGTTGAAGGATGCGCATGGATTGCTAAAGACAATATCAATAGTAACCATTTAATATTTTGCGATTTACCTTCACTTAAACACTGATGGAATATAAACAGGAAAGCCATAGTTAAGGCCTGGACAACATTCGTGTGCATCAACACCATGTTATCAATTGATTGCCATCCAGGTAGAAATAACATTGAAGCAAATAATATCCCAAATTTATTTCCCAACAATTTATTTCCAAGATGATACGCCAAAACAATCTTCAATGATGAGAAAAAGCCGATCCAAATGGCCATTACGATCAAAGAACCTGTTAATGCTGGGATGGCTAAAAAATAGAACCAGATTGGTCCCACGTGGGCAAATCCACCTATATCAGGACCCAGTAATGGGAATGCTAATCCATCTGCAATGTCTTTGGCTTGTGAAAGATCTCTGGCGCTGTCCATCATAATAAACGCAAATAAAAACATCAGGCAGTTCAGAATAAAGAATGTTGCCACAAGGTAATGATTAGAAGTTTTCAATGGATTATTAGATATATGCAATGCTTTCGGATTATTTAGGTAATAATGCTTATTGTAAAGCAGGTCACTGAATCAATGCAACAAAATATAAAGACATGAAACAGTAGGTAAATGTAAGGCCGTTATATATGTTTATTTTTAATATGGGAAAACAACCCGATACTAGAATTCTCCAACAAATCTAACACCAATTCAAAGCCTTGGTCTCCGCCATAATAAGGATCTGGCACTTCTGTATATTTTGATGAAGTAGAAAAATCCATCATTTTGAAGATCTTATGGTGAAGCTTTTTTGGGCACATCATTTTCACATTCATGTGATTATCATTGTCCATAACAACAATATAGTCAAAATCCTGGCAATCTTGAGTAGTTATTTTTCTGGCACGTTGTTGGCTGATGTCAACGCCTCTTATTAATGCAGCTTGCGCAGATCGAGAATCTGGTTTACCACCCACATGATAACTGTGCGTTCCTGCAGAATCTACTTTAATATAATTATGTAAGTTATTATTTTTAATGTATTTTTCAAATACGCCTTGTGCCGATGGTGAGCGGCATATATTGCCCATACAGACAAATAATACCTTCACGATAATGAATCAATGTATTCATTCATTGTATAAATCCCATGTTCCTTATTCAGTAACCATTTTGTTACATTGAGTGCTCCTTGTGCAAATATTTTAGGAGTTTTAGCAGAATGCGAAATTTTGATGATTTCAGATTTGTTTTCTAATTCAATCTGATGTATCCCTGCTATTTCTTTATCCCTTATAGATTTTATTTTGACATCCTCAAGTAAAAATTCATCTTCCTTAACAGATTTTAATATACCATGAGGCTTAATACTTCTTGCCAATGATATGGCCGTTCCAGAAGGTTTATCAGTCTTGTGTATATGATGAGTTTCTGTAATTGTCACATCAGAATCTCTTAGTTGAGTATATTTTGACAATAAATTTTGTATCAGATTTACTGAAATGGCAAAATTTGATGCCCATAACACAGGTATGGTTTGAGCCGCATTTTCAATTTCTTTAAAATGCTTTTTACTTAAACCAGTAGTTCCAGAAACCAAAGGAGTTTTTGATTCTATACAATGTTTTAAAACAATTTCAAATGCATCAGGCGTAGAAAAATCTATCCATACATCTGATTTTTGACATTTATTGGATACTGGGAAATCATCATTTTTGTATTTGCTGTATGCAGAAACCAATCCACAACTCACTTCCAAGTTATCGTTTGAATTGATTATTTCAACAATTCTTTGCCCAATTCGGCCACTAATTCCTGCAATTCCAATTTTTAATTTCATATATTTCTCTTTAAAGCTTATGTAACACAGAGTTTCACGTAGGATTCTCGGAGCATAGGTATCTTAGCTTTTCAACTTGTCCATGAAGTTTTTAACTGAATTAAACCATCCTTGTTGGTTTGGATTGTGTTTATTCCCGCCTTTAGTAATAGATTCTGACAATTGCTTGACCAATTTTTTCTGAAAATTTGTGAGGTTAACGGGTGTTTCGACATCAACCTTACAATGCAAATTACCGGTACTGTGAGATCTGACTGATTTAACACCTTTGCCTCTGATCTTAAACATTTTTCCTGATTGTGTTTCAGGTGGGATTTTTAGTTTGATCTCACCATCCAGAGTAGGAATTGTTAAATCGCCACCCAATGCAGCTGTAGAAAAATCAATTGGCATTTGACAAAACAGATCATCGTTATCGCGTTCAAATATGTCATGAGGTTTTACAACCATATCTACATATAAATCACCAGCAATACCGCCTGCTGGCGCCGCTTCACCTTCTCCGGTTAATCGGATTCTGTCGCCATTATCCACACCTGCAGGCACTTTAACTTTTAATACTTTTGTTTCTTTGAGACGCCCTTCTCCATGACAATGATCACAAGGGTTTTCTATCATCTGTCCCTTACCATGACAGGTAGGACAAGCTTGTTGTACCGAAAAAATACCCTGTTGCATGCGAACTTGACCTTGTCCGTGACAAGTACTACAAGTGGTACTTTTACCATCTTTAGATCCAGATCCATCACAAATTTTGCAACCAGTCATAGTTGGGATCTTTAGTTCTTTTTCTACTCCAGCTACTGCGTCTTCTAACTCAACTTCAACCTCAGCTTGAATGTCTCTACCACGTTGTTGCTGTTGTTGTCTGCGGCCACCTCCGCCAAAAATATCTCCAAAAATATCTCCAAAAATATCTCCAACATCTGCACCATGAAAACCACCGCCTCCAGGACCTTGGTTAACACCTTCTGGTCCAAATTGATCGTATCT
>CAJXVJ010000271.1 GCA_913061105.1 uncultured Alcanivoracaceae bacterium
CGGCAGCGTCAGATGTGTATAAGAGACAGGGTTACTAGTCTTGTTTTTAAAAAATTATCTAATCCAGAAAAAATCTCATCACTTAAGGTCACTTTAAAAGCCAAACAAAAAGAATTAAATGACCATGATGGTGAATTCTCTGAATTAAAAGGATTGGCAATCGATACAATGAAGTTGTCTATGAAACGCATGGGGTTAACATTTATGCCCGCAATGCTGGCCTCTATTCCCATAATTTTTGTTTTAACTTATTTATCAAACAATTATGGTTTGAAACATCCGTCAGCTGGAGACATTGTTCCCATTCAAGTCACTTGGGAAGATGGAAAAACTCCATCTAAAATCACCATAAAACAAAGTGTAAAATCAACTCAATCTGAATTGGTTGATACAATTACATGGCCGCAACTTAACCAAACAACCCAACTATTAGAATCAGACAATGCAATCATTACTTTACCAATGCCTGTGTCTCCTATTATTCATAAAAAACAATGGTGGAATACTCTTATTGGCAACCCTGTGGGTTATTTAAATGATAGTAGCCAGATTAATAGAATTGAATTTAGCTTTAAGAGTCAAAAAATAATTAGTTTTGGTCCAGATTGGATGAATGGTTGGTTGTTTGTGTTCTTTTTTATGACATTTGCTTTTTCTATTGTCTTTTTGTTTGTATTTAAAATAAAATTTTAACCCTATAACAGTCACTCGAAACAATGCAAGAATCATTATGTTCAAATCAATTAAGTTAACAACCTTTGCCATTTTACTTTCATTATCTGCAAATATCTGCCATGCGAAAACGGTAATTCTTGGTTTTGATGGCATGGATCCAACTTTGGCTGAACAATGGATGGCCTCTGGTGATTTACCACACTTTAAAAAACTTGCCGAATCAGGGCATTTTCAACCGTTAGCAACAAGTAACCCAGCACAATCACCCGTGGCTTGGTCATCATTTGCAACAGGATTAAATCCTGGTGAACATGGTGTTTTTGACTTCATTCACCGTGATCCCGAGTCATTTGAACCTGTGTACTCTATTTCAGGTTTCAAACAACCAGAAACTATGGATGTTTTTGGTTGGCAAGTTCCTATGTCTGGACCTAGTGTTTATAACAAAAGATTAGGTAAGCCCTTTTGGTTAACTGCTGAACAATCTGGCAACACCAGTTCAGTACTAAGAGTTCCAGTGACTTATCCACCTGACAATATTAATAGCATGTTATCAGGTATGGGCGTTCCTGATTTATTGGGCACTCAAGGCACCTATACTTTTTACGCAACAAAATTCATCAACCCAGGTGAAAAAGGCGGAAATATCGTTCGAGTTAAAGTTAAGAACAACCGAATAGAAACCACACTAGGTGGCCCACCAAATCCTTTTACTGGCAGTTTATTGTCCATGCCATTAGTTATGGAAAAGTCGCAATCTGATTCTATGAAGATCAGCATTGATGGTAATGAATTAGAATTAGAAGAAGGCAATTGGAGCGAATGGATAGAAATTGACTTTAGTTATGCTGGTGTTTTTTCACTCAGCGGCATGGTTAGATTACACTTAATTGAGTCATTTCCAAGAGTTAAATTATATGTTTCCCCAATAAATATCAATCCCCAATCTGCAGAATTACCCATAGCTAATCCACCTGAATTTGCTGCACAACTTAGTAATGACATTGGTTTATATCACACCCTTGGCATGCCCGAGGAAACTTGGTCTCTCAATGATGGGTTGTTAGACAGTGAAGCATTTTTGCAGATGATAAAAAAAGTGCTGGCAGAACGTGAAGCCATGTTTTTCAAACAATTAGCAGATGATAGCAATGAATTGTTGATTGAAGTATTTGTACAAACTGATCGTGTCAGTCATATGTTTTGGCGTGGCCATGATCCAAACCACCCCATTTATGAAGACACCAATGAATTGGAAAGAAATGCAATAAAATGGATTTATCAAGAAGCCGATAGAATTTTAGGCAAAACCATGGACCAGTTAAAATCAGATGATAAACTCATTGTACTCAGTGATCATGGATTCGCGCCCTATTACAAACATGTCAATTTAAACAGGTGGTTACATGACGAAGGATTTTTAGCATTAAAAACCAACAATGAAACGTCTTTTTCATTAAAAGATGTCGATTGGGAAAAAACCCAAGCTTATGCAATGGGATTAAACGGCATTTATTTAAATTTAATTGGCAGAGAAAAACATGGATCGGTCACTCAAGAGAATGCGAGCCATATAGAAAAAGAAATCATTACAAAACTTTCAAAGTTAGTAGATACCGATAATAATGAAGCAATCATCAACCGAGTTTATTCGAGGGATGAAGTATATTCTGGTGCCGAAAGTCAAGACTCTCCAGATCTTATTGTTGGTTACACACGTGGTTACAGGGCCTCATGGCAAACTGTATTAGGTGAAGCTCCATTAGAGTTAACAAGCATAAATTCTGATATGTGGAGTGGCGACCATTGTATCGATCCAGAACTCGTCCCAGGTGTATTGTTTACCAATTTTGAGATCAAGCAATCTGAAATTCAAGGCATAAAGAGTATTAGCACTCTGGCATTATCAACATTAGACAATACATCGATAAATCACAGCGACAAAATTGAATCTGGACTGTTAGATCTTCCACGTGATGCTGTTAGTTTAATATTGAATCCAGTGCAGAAATTCTTACCTGCATCAGTTGGGCTTATTTTATCTGGTTTATTATTAACGGTTCTTATCATCATGGCCTTTACACTGATTAGTTTAATACCAAAAATTGTAATTATCACACCTTTATTAAAAACGTTATTTGCTTTTTCTCTTGTTGTAATAGTTTTCGACGCAGCTAAAAGTAATTTTTCAGGAAAATATATTAAAAGTAATGATCTCATTACTGTGACAGCTAAATCAGGCCCAAATAATGAATTATCTCAATTAAAGTGGAAAAACGAAAACAAAGAAATTATTGAAATTGAATCAAATGGAAAAAACAATTGGAATTATCAACTCAGTGACAACACCATAACCTTGCATGAATCTGATGGTTATGAATTAATAAAATTATCAAACAAGAGTTTAGTCTCTAGTAAATATCAAAAATCTTGGTGGAATACATTCTTATCCAATAAAGGTGGGTACATTAATCAATACAGTCAAGTAAAATCTATTGACGTAAAATCAAATAATGGAAGTACGTTTTGGTGGGCCTGGTTCTTTTTGAGCTTTTTAGTATCTATTATTATTTGGAAAAAAATAAAGAATAAAAATTAACTTTGCGCTTCAATATAATGTTTTAATTCAGTCAATTTTTTAGTCAGTTTTTCTATTTTGATTAATGGATAATCAGATGATTCAATTTTACTTGAAAGTATCATTGTTAAATTATTGATTATTTTTGGTAAGTTAGAATTACGATTATTCGATTGCGAGTTTATATTTATTAATTCATATAAACTGGCTATTGCTTCATCCATTAAACCCAGCTTAATACTTATTGAGGTTCGCATTCTAAGTAAATTAACAGATTTATTTAATGCCAAATGATAATCTATCATTGTCAGACCTATATGATTATCATGCGTGTTATCACTTTGAATCCTCCAGCCCATTTTTATCCTATCAACAAACTGATGTGCAGGATGGGGTTTTTCAAACTCATTCAACCAAGAATCTAGTGATCGTAATTCTTGCCATTTTTGTGATTGATACATCCGCCAAGCCATCAATAATTGTTTTGCCGTTTTATTCGAGTTAATATAATTTAACACCTGTTTTGGCAATCGGTTATTTGGTACAGAGGCCAGTCTATGCGTCATTAAGTAATAGAATAACTCTTCATGATATTCACTATTATCTAACATCATTAATAATTGGTTCCTGGATTGAGGTGTATTTTGTTGCATATCTTTAATAATATCCAAAAACACTTTTCTTTGATCTGTATTAACAACATATTCTGTTATTAACTTAGCTCTATGGTAAGCTTTTTCTTGCAATAATCGCATGAGTAATGAATATCCATATTGATCATTTATCTCTTTTATCAAGGGATCATTCACGCCAATAAGTTTTGTTAATTCTTTAACATCCAAAGATTTTTTTATTACTTTTGGTGATTGGATTTTTAGAATATTGTAATAATCAGTACTAATCTTAGCACCATTAGAAATTTTTCTAGTTGTCTTATCGTCCATTCTTTTGAATGTATTAAAATCATAAAATCCTGAGACACCTAACAAATTAATTTTATCTGATGTTAGACTATTTTCAAAACTACTTTTATCTATTATTATGGGCTCCTGTGAGGCAAGAAAAATCAATCCTCCAGTTGATAATGGCTGGTACAACTCAACATAGTTAAATTCAGAATTTAGAGTTGTCAGGAGAGATTTTAACAATTCTGTATCGACAAAACTCATACCAATCCATTGCACAAATTCTGTCTCTTATACACAT
>CAJXVJ010000272.1 GCA_913061105.1 uncultured Alcanivoracaceae bacterium
GAGATTTCTGCCTGTCTCGTGGGCTCGGAGATGTGTATAAGAGACAGATATTTTTCAGTCTTTTATGTGTGCGAATATTTTACCAAGTTTAAAAACTAATTGTTAAACAATTATGACTAATTCTAAATTAGTGTTGCTATTTAGATAAAGGCATCAAACGATTTTGATTATTGTGGATGGTAACTGGAGAATATAACTTAAAGTACCACTCATATTCTTTTGTAGAGTAACAGGCACATCTTGAAGTCCACTCATATTCTTTTGTAGAGTAACAGGCACATCTTGAAGTTGGTAAAGATCGGCTAACCACACCATGGGCTGAAAACAGTTTTTCAGCGCGTTCATAAGTGGTTAAATTAGCCATATAATCATGAAAATCAATTAACGATGTTTTTTGATAGTTTTATTGTATATATTAAAATAATTCAAACTATGAAAATAGTTTGTTATGGGTGTATACTAGCTAGTCAGAATTTTTTATAGGTAATCATGTTACGTCTTTTTATATCCTTTCTACTATATTCTTCATTATTATTTTCATTGGAATCTTACTCGCAAGAAAAAGGCGATTCTTATAATCAGGCAAAGCATACCCTGTTTGAAATCAATCAAACAGATCATGTCAAGCAGTTGAAAAGCACTGAAATCTTGATTAGCCACAGAGGAACTGAGGATATAATTGCACCAATTGTCACTTCTATTGATGCCAATCCAAGTATTGGTGGCATAAATCAATGTAGTCAAAACAATGCTGCCATCGATCAGTTATTGGTTTCATTTCACGATGATAATATTGGATTAATTGGAACTGATGTCATAAACAATTTTGTTTTAATAGACACGGGTAATGATCAAGATCTTCAATCAACTAATTGTTTGGAAGTTTCAGGAGATGATGCGATTGTGACGATTAGCGGACTTATACCAGGAGGTACTGCAACAGACCCAACTGCGTTACTTGAATTAGGTTCGTCATTAACTAATGGGCATTATGTACTGATGGTTTGTGATGCAATAACTGATGCTTCTGGTAATTTATTAGATGGTGACAATGATGGTGAGCAAGGTGGAAATTTCTCAAGAATATTTAGAGTAGAGCAGGATAATTTATTTGAAAATGCCTATTTTGATGATTGTAGTGACGTGCCTGTTTCATTGTCTCCATGGCAAGGCAGCAGCGCTGTTGCAATTCCATTTGTAGATTTTGATGATTCATCACTATCTGGATCTGTTCTACTAAATAGTAATGGAGGAAACATTGCCAGTATTGGGCAATGTGTTAATCTTTTGGGAGAGAGCTATTTTTCTTTTAACAGTCGTTTCTTAGAATCAGCTAACCTACTACAAAATGATGCAGATATTATTATGAGTTGTGAGTTTTCAGATTTAGCAAATTGTGCATCTATTATTGATGTTCAATCAGATTCACAGCAAATTGTTAGTTCAAAAACTCCAATTTGGCAAACCTTCTCAACAACTATGTTTAGTCCTCCAGCTGCGGTCTCTGCAAACTGTAAAGTAAGTTTGTTTTCAAGTAGCGATGGAGGTTTTTTGGCATCTACTGATGAAATAATCATCAAAGAAATTCCTGAAGGACCTGTTATGATTTTAACTAAATCTGATGGAGATGTCTCTACAAGTCCAGGAGGAAATGTCACTTATACCTTGGATTATTCTACCACAGTTGGATCACCAACAACTGTAGGGTTAGTGATTTCAGAACAAGTACCATTAGAAACAACATTTTTATCTGCAAGCAGTACCCCTGGGTGGATTTGCAGTCCAGATAATAATGCAGGATCTATATGTGAGTTGACTCCTGCTGAACTATTACCTGGCGGAAATGACTCAGCAACATTCACAGTACAAGTCAATAATTATATCTCACCACTAGCAACCTTATTAAATAATACAGCTATTATATCGGCTACTAATGCGATAAATAGCGCTACTAATTCTGACGAAACCCCTATTACATCGGCAGTAGCTGCTTTGGACGTTACTATTACAGATAATGGAGTTAGTGATACTATTCCCGGCAACTCAATAATTTATCAAATAGTTGCCTCAAATGCTGGTAACCGCATAGCTGCAGGTACATTTTTAACAGATGTGGTTCCTCCTAACACTATTTTTAATGCTAATTTAAGCACTGATTGGAATTGTTTTCCAGATGGTGAACCGGGTTCAAGTTGTACTATCGAAATTGGTGAATTAGCAGGTGATTCATTTATTACGAATTTTGTTGTCGATGTGATAGACTCAGTGAGTTCAGAAGCCATTCAAATTGAGAATACTGTCATTCTCACAGCTGAGGGCATAGCACCTACCCAAGCTTCAGATACAACTCCAATAAATGCTGAAGTAAGTTTACGAATGGTTAAATCAGATGGAGGAGTTGAAGCTGGTTTAGACAGTGTAGTGAGTTATACTTTGAATTACTTTAATGATGGAAACCGCAATGCAATTGGAGGTGTATTGACAGAAACGGTTCCTGACAATACCACATTCTATCCACAAAGTAGTTCACCAGAGTGGGCATGTACCCCAGATAATACAGCAGGTTCAAACTGTACAATCAATATTGGTGACATTACTGGTGGACAAAAGAATTCATCGCTCTTTAGCGTGAAAGTCAATTCAACGGTTCCAGGTGGCACCACATCAATATCCAATACCGCCAGTATTGATGCAACAAATGCTCCATTACTTGCCAGTGATAGTGAAGAAACACCATTAGATGGTCTAGCACCGGTAATTACACTAATTGATGCCATTCCAACAATATCAGAAATTTCACAATGTAGTCAAAATGATGCCATGATTAATCAACTCATAGTCGCATTTGATGAAAACAATGATGGTTTAATTGGAGTGGATAACAGTGATAATTATCGACTGATTGATACAGGTATGGATCAAGACTTACAAACAATGGATTGTGGCGCATTGCTAGGTGATGATGTTATTATGCCATTTAGTGACTTTATCATTGGTGGAACAACCAATAACCCTACTGCCAGTTTAGACATTGGCATGACTTTAAAGGATGGAGTCTATGCATTGCTGGTTTGTGACGACATAACCGATTCCATTGGAAATCAGTTAGATGGCGACGGCGACGGTATACAAGGAGGTAATTTAGTCCAAAACTTCAGGATTGAACAAGGCAATCTATTTGATAATGCATTCTTAGATAATTGTCCTGATGCACCAATTTTTCTTCCACCATGGATGACTATTGGTGGTGATGTGGTAGTAAATACTGATAGCAATGACTCTTTATTATCTGGATCAATTGAGTTGATTAGTGTCGATGGATCTGCAGTCAGCGCATCACAATGTATTGATGTGACTGCTAACAATTTCTACTCGTTAGAAACCAGTGTATTGGGTACATTTATCCAAAATGGAGACCTTGATATTGAATTATCATGCGATTTTTCAAGTGTTATAGGATGTGGTTCGATTATTGATAGCCATACAGATAACTTTACATACGCAGATTCTGTTACTCCGATTTGGCAGAGAATTTCATCTGTAATGGTGACTCCAATGAATGCTGTGTCGGCAAATTGTAAGGTTAGTTTAAGCTCTCCATCTAACAATGAGTTTGTTAATTATCTTGATGAGTTTGATTATCGGGACGCAGATTTGATTTTTGAAAATGGTTTTGAACTAATGGTTGATTAGGGATTGTTATCAGAGTTATTTTGATTTGAGGTTTGTTTTAAAACAAGCCTCAAAATCAATTTTACTATTCAAATGATGCTGGTAAAACCGCTATACAACTTAGTATTAAGAAATCCTAGACTTTATCATTAAAGGTTACTAGAATAATCCTCAATGAATCAAAACACACCCATAGTAATAGGAGGAGTCGGTGGCAGTGGCACCAGACTCATAGCACAAATTCTTAAAGAGCTAGGTTACCATTTAGGCAATTATTTAAATTTGTCTGAAGATAATCTTTGGTTTACCTTACTATTTAAAAGACTGGATATTCTCAATGTATCTAAAACCGAATTTTTACTCCTAACAAATATCTTAGCAAAAGCGATCTCTAGCCCAAAACCATTAACAAATAAAGAGATTAAATTGGTTGATCAGTTGGCGGATACTGTTCGAACCCAGCATGATAAAATTGTCTTGGGCCAAATGGCAGAATCCATAAAAAGCAATGTCAATGATAAAACAAAAGTCAATTGGGGTTGGAAAGAACCCAATTCACATGTGATAGTAAAACAATTGAAGCGATGTTTACCCACCATGAAATACATTCATGTGATTAGAAATGGTATTGATATGGCATTTAGCGAAAACCAAAATCAGCTCATCTTTTGGGGAAAGCATTACTTTAAAAAGGAACTTGAAAACACCCCAGAAAATTCATTGAAATATTGGTGTCTGTCTCTTATACACATCTGACGCTGCCGACGATCTACTCTGTGTAGAT
>CAJXVJ010000273.1 GCA_913061105.1 uncultured Alcanivoracaceae bacterium
TCTACACAGAGTAGATCGTCGGCAGCGTCAGATGTGTATAAGAGACAGGATATTCACTGTATAAATAGTAAAATTAATCTTTAAACAATTGCCTCATATATAAATGATAGGAAGAATTAAAGGAACTTTGGTTGTAAAAGAGCCACCCATGATAATAGTTGATGTCAATGGTGTGGGTTATGAAATTGAAGTGCCTGTGCGGGTTTTGTTTGACTTGCCTGAAGTCAATTCAGAAGTGACCATCATTACACACATGATTGTGCGAGAAGATGCACAATTATTGTGTGGTTTTAATAACTACCAACAAAGAGATTTGTTTAGAAAACTCCTTAAAGTGTCGGGCATTGGAGCTAAATCTGCATTGGCGGTTTTATCAACCATGTCATCGGCAGAATTTGTAGCCATGATCCAATCACAAGATGTTAATGCCATCGTGAAAATACCAGGAGTGGGCAAGAAAACCGCACAAAGATTAATCCTCGAAATGCGTGATAAATTGGGTGATGTGGCAGCTGGTGATATTTCTATGCCCAATGCAACGGCGGCCAATCTTGGAAATATGCCTGCAACAGCCCAATCAGAGGCCTTAATTGCACTACAATCATTGGGCTTTAAACCACAAGAAGTGAATATGCTTATCAAACAAGTTGCCAAAGATAACATGACTGCTGAAGAGATTATTCGTCTCTGTCTTCAACATAAAGGAGCCTCATAATGGATGATGATAGACTCATATCAGCTGATTTTGAAAATGACCAAGAGAGCTTAATTGAAGCCAGTATTCGCCCACAAAGTTTGGCAGAATATTTGGGGCAAGTTCCAGTTAAAGAACAAATGGCCCTGTTTATTGAAGCCACACGTAGACGCAGCGAAGCCTTAGATCATGTATTGATATTCGGTCCACCAGGATTGGGAAAAACCACATTGGCAAATGTAATAGCCAATGAATTGGGCGTATCCATGCGACAAACATCTGGACCAGTGATAGAAAAAGCAGGGGACTTGGCGGCATTGTTAACAAATTTACAACCACACGATGTATTATTCATCGATGAAATTCACCGTTTATCAGCCAATGTTGAGGAAATTCTCTATCCAGCCATGGAAGATTTTCAAATAGATATCATGATTGGTGAAGGGCCTGCAGCACGTTCAATTAAATTAGATTTACCACCTTTTACTTTAGTTGGTGCTACAACAAGAGCAGGGTTGCTCACTTCTCCATTACGAGACAGGTTTGGCATTGTTCACCGCCTTGAGTTTTACAATGTTGAAGAATTGACCCATATTGTGACAAGATCAGCACAAATATTGGGCATCAATACAGAACAAACTGGCGCCATAGAAATAGCACGCAGAGCCAGAGGCACACCACGTATTGCCAACAGATTATTACGACGTGTTCGAGATTATGCAGAAATTAAAGGCGATGGTGTAATTACTGAAGACATTGCCAATAAAGCCTTAACTATGTTACAAGTGGATAAAAATGGATTGGATGAAATGGACAGGAGGTTTTTGAGCGCTTTGGTGGAACAATTTGATGGTGGTCCAGTTGGCATCAATTCATTGGCTGCTGCATTGAGTGAAGAGCGTGGAACCATAGAAGATGTGGTAGAACCTTATTTGATTCAACAAGGCTATGTTATGCGTACATCTCGTGGGCGTCAAGCCACCAGAAAAACATGGCAATGGCTTGGTTTAAAACCTCAAAAAGCACATACATCTAATATGCCTGATGATATGTTTGAATGATTTTTTATTCAAAACCAAAGATGAAACCCTAGGACATAATTTCTTTAATTAGTTTTTTGACCACAATCCAATCACGACGTACGGTTCTATCAGTGACAGATAACAAATCAGATATTTCTGATTCTGTAAACCCCAAAAAGTACTTGAGTTGAAACACTTCAGCCAGCCTCTTGTTGGACGATTCCAGTGATCGAAGAATCTTATCCAGTTGTAACATCCATTGGATATCATTTTCATCTTGTAACTTAAAATTATCTAATGTTACTAAATTTCCTTGTCTTTTTTGAGAGAGTTTCTCAGTAGCTGTATTCATAATGATTTGACGCATGGCTTTGGCAGCGATACAAAAAAAATGCTTTCGGCTTGTGGCATTGACACCATATTTATTAAGTTTTAACCAAGCTTCATTAACCAATGCAGTTGTATTAAGTGTATTTGATACATCAAAGTGTTTACGTTTCATACCAGAAGCGATACGTTTTAAATCAGGATAAATGATGGGAATTAGCTGATTTAAAGCCGATGAATCACCCCCAGAAGCCTTGTCTATCAATAAGGTGACTTCTTTTGGATTTAGATTTTCTGCAATTTGAGGCATAAATTTATTGGTTGTATTTTCTAAATTATCTCTTTTTAACCGACTGTTGTCTATATATAATAAATATATATTTTCAAGAGTGATTACATTTTACAAAGAGTAAAGAACATTGTACATATTACATTGTGCAATTTACAATAAGCATTGTTAACACATTTATTTGGTGTTAACTTTTCAATATTAAAATATTAATAAATGTCAACTATGTTAAATAACAACAATTCTGGTCCTAGATTGAGACCATCACGATGGGCAATACCAATAATAGGTACAGATCTAGACAATTTTCATAAAGTTGACGAAGACGTGTACCGTTCTAAGCAACCCGATGATGACAATTTTGCCATGCTTGAGCAAATGGGCATAAAAGAAGCATTAAACTTGCGCCGTTACCACAGCGATGATGATGAAGCACAAAAGACCAATATAACACTACACCGCATAAAAATTAATGCTGGGTCAATCACTGAAGACCATTTGATTGAAGCATTGAGGTTTATTCAAAATCGAAAAGGCCCAATCGTGTTTCATTGTTGGCATGGCTCAGATCGCACGGGAGCGGTAGCAGCAGCCTATCGAATTATTTTCAATGATTGGAGTAAAGAAGAAGCCATTGATGAATTAGAAAATGGTGATTACGGATACCACGAAAAGTTTTATGGCAACATCATTAAGTTATTGAAGAACTTAGACGTAGAAAACGTTAAGTCGAATCTAAATATATAAAATGTACAATCCTGAATTCTGGGAGCGCAGGCGGCTCGCCTGCAATATCATCGAAGATGATAAAAGTTTAAGTTTTATATTGTGTTTCCGTTGTTGATTTTATGAATCAATTGCGGACGAGCCGTCCGCGCTCCCAGTGGGAATTTGATCTTGATCTTTAATTAATAATTATTAATTGAAGAAGTCTGATTCCATCATATCAGCGACCAACTCTGAAAATGTGATTTTAGGTGTCCAGTTTAATTGTTGTTTGGCTTTGGTTGGGTCGCCCAATAATGATTCGACTTCTGCAGGGCGATAGAACATAGGAGAAACAGCTACAACTTTTTCGCCAACTTTTACTGTAACTTTATCGTTATCTACTGAAGCAACTGTGGCGTATTCTGAATCACCAGTTCCATGCCAATCTAGGCTGACATTTACATGAGCTGCTGCAGCATTAACAAAATCTCTAACACTGTGTTGCACACCAGTAGCGATGACAAAATCATCTGGGGATTCTTGTTGTAACATCATCCATTGCATTTCTACATAATCACGGGCATGGCCCCAATCACGCATGGCATCCAGGTTTCCAAGATACAAACAACCTTGATTGCCTTGTAAAACTTTAGATAAATCAATGGTAATCTTACGGGTAACAAATGTTTCGCCACGTCTCGGGCTTTCGTGATTATACAAAATGCCACTACAAGCATACATGTCATAAGACTCACGGTAATTTACCGTAATCCAATGTCCATATAATTTGGCAACGCCATAAGGTGATCTGGGATAGAAAGGTGTTTTTTCTGTTTGAGGAACTTCTTGTACTTCTCCAAACATTTCTGATGTTGAGGCTTGGTAAAAACGTGTCTTATGTGCCAATCCATTAACACGAATGGCTTCAAGCAAACGAACAGTTCCTAAAGCATCTGTATTGGCAGTATATTCTGGAGCATCAAAAGAAACTGCCACATGAGATTGAGCGGCTAAATTGTACACTTCATCAGGTTGTATTTTTACAACAATGGCATTGAGTGCCAATGAATCGGTTAAGTCACCATAATGTAGCGTGATTTTATTTGTGATGTGATCAATTCTTTGTGTATTAGCACTGGAAGCACGTCTTATAATGCCATGGACATCATAACCTTTTGACAATAATAATTCGGTCAGATATGAACCATCCTGACCAGTAATCCCCGTAATTAATGCTGTTTTGTTATGAGACAATTGTGTTACCAAAAATTTTGTAAGTCGCAAATTATATTGAAATCATTGACTTTATGCACTATTTTTTTACTATAAGGTGACAATTATTGGTTAAAAAGCTATTAAAGCTGTCTCTTATACACATCTCCGAGCCCACGAGACAGG
>CAJXVJ010000274.1 GCA_913061105.1 uncultured Alcanivoracaceae bacterium
ATCTACACAGAGTAGATCGTCGGCAGCGTCAGATGTGTATAAGAGACAGCTGTGAAACTTAAGATAAATTTTATCTTAAGTTAAAATGCAAAACTGATGGCTTAAAATAACTAAGTGATACAGTTTTGAAATTGATTAATTATTAATTTGACCAGTAAGGAAATAACAATATGAATACAGAAAAAACTCAATCACAAGCTCATTTCAAACATTACAAATTAAGTATACTCGTGTTATTTGTACTATATAACTTTTCATCTACCTTGTTGGCAATAGAAACTAATCAAAAGTTGATTGAAGAAAATGAGTCAATCAAAGGTTCATTTAATGATAGTTGGGTAATGACCGATCAGATTATGTTTGGCAATGACTTAATATTTCAAAGCAGTTTTGAATTTTGTTCCTCTCAACCACCCATTTTAAATGGTATAGAAGACTTTAGCATTAAGTTAGTTCTGGGAGCCCCATTTAATCAGCCAGGAAGCCCGTCGAACCCATTAATATATGACGGTACTTATAATGATATTGCTCCTGGATCAAACGATTGGCCAGGGGTATATGGAACTCAAGGGTACATGACATTATCAAAAAATCGCTATGCTGCCATGCAATTTAATACAGACAGTTCAAATGAAAAAGCAAAATTTGTCTTTACCACACCTGGAAATGGGCAAGGGCCTCCTACCAATGCAACAACAGTATCAATCAGTACATGTCCTGGAGACTTTACCACCCATTTAAACCAATCTAGATGTCTAGCAGTAGGTGGTGCGACACCAAATATTAGGTGGTCACTTGATCCAAATACTAATCCTGCAACACATTGTTTGTTAGAAAAGAATAGGACATATTACTTGAATATAGTGCATTCAAACTCTACTGAAGATGGTTATTCTACCAGTGCATGTACAGGTGCTTCGTACTGCGGCATCATTTTTAATCAAACCTCAGAGAATAATTAATTAAAGATAATGATACCGAATATTATCTCGTTCCAACATGGATAGGTTGTGAAGTATCTCTTTTCTAATGTAGTGGAGCACCTGCGTGTGCTCCTTTTGTTGGTTTACTTTATCAGTTAAAAATAAAGTCAGTATTACAATGAAATGCTTTCAAAATTGGGCGGACACACAGGTCCGCACCCTACATGACCGAGTTGTTCCACCCATTTTGAGCATGTTCACGTGGAAAAATATCAAACATTACTAATCTCATCACTGCTGATAACCCAGCGATCGATAATTTTTTGACAGATTTTTGGATGATCTATGATCAAATCACTGGCTAATTTTTGTGCGGTTTTAAATAGAGCCTTGTCGCGTTCAAAATCGGCCAGGCGAAATTGAACTGCGCCTTTTTGGCGGCTGCCGAGTAATTCTCCAGCACCTCGAATTTTTAGATCATGGCGGGCAATGACAAAACCATCATTGGTTTCGCGCATAATTTCTAGTCTTTGTTTAGCAACCTCTCCCAATGGCGCTTGATACATCAGTACACAGTGGCTTTTTTTATTGCCACGTCCGACCCGACCACGCAATTGGTGCAATTGTGAAAGTCCTAAGCGTTCGGCATTTTCTATCACCATTAAACTGGCATTAGGCACATCAACTCCAACCTCTATGACAGTAGTTGCAACCAATAAATCCAGTTGATGGTCTTTAAATTGGTACATTATGGTGTGTTTTTCATCGGATTTTAAGCGCCCGTGCACCAATCCAATGCGTAAATCGGGAAACCATTCTTTCAGTTCTTCAAAAGTATCATTGGCGGCTTTTGAACGCAAAACTTCTGACTCTTCTATTAAAGTGCAAACCCAATAGGCTTGAGCACCTTGTTGACAATTGGCTTTTATGCGCTCGGCAATTGCCTGCATTTTATTATTGGAAATAACCAAGGTTGAAATTTCCTGTCGCCCAGGAGGTAACTCATCAATAATAGATATGTCTAAATTGGCATAAGCCGTTTGTGCCAATGTACGCGGTATGGGTGTCGCTGTCATTATTAACATGTGTGGTTGTAAAGCTTCAAACTGGCCTTTGTTGCGTAGCGCCAAGCGTTGATGCACTCCAAATCTGTGTTGTTCATCAATAATGACTAGACCCAATGCACTGAACTCCACTTCTTTTTGAAATAAAGCATGTGTGCCAATAATGATTTTTACACCATTTTTGATTCTCCCAAGCGCTTCTTTTCTGGCCTTGCCTGTGATGGCTCCAGATAAAAACACCATGTCTTTCTCATCAAACCAACTTTGCAAGGTTTTGTAATGCTGTTCGGCCAATATTTCTGTTGGTGCCATCATCGCTGATTGGTGGTTTTGTTGAAAAGTAGCCAATATTGCCAGTGCTGAAACCACCGTTTTACCACTGCCAACATCACCTTGAACCAAACGTTGCATGGGGTGATTGCTTTTAATGTCATTGAATATTTCATCAACAACCCTTTGTTGTGCGTGGGTCAGTTCAAATGGTAGCATTTTTGTGAATGTTTTTCTGTCAGATTCTTTAATTGGCAACTCTGGTGCGTACAATTGTTGTGTTTTTTGTTTTATTTTCTTTAAAGCCAATAAGTGTGCCAATACTTCTTCTAAAACTAAGCGTTGTTGGGTTTTGTGAGTCCCCGCCATTAATGCATTGGTATCAGCATCAGGTGGAGGTTTGTGAACATAGTGAAGGGCATCAGATAAATTTGGAAATTTGAGTTTATTTAAAATGTTATCGGGTAAATATTCTTCAACTTTTATTTCTCCTTTTTGTAAAAGTAATAAAACTTGGTTGATGGCTTTTTGAATGGTACTTTGATTGATGCCTTCTGATTTTGGATAGATGGCTGTCAAAGCATCTTGTAAAGGCAAAGGTTCATCAAAGTGTTCGTATTCCGGGTGCAGTATTTCTGGCATCGCCTTGCCAAAACGCATTTCACCATAGGCGCGGATGTTACTATCAGGTGTCATTTTTGCCCTTTGTGAATAATAATGGTTAAAAAACTTCAACGCAATGGTTTGGGTTCCATCACTGATTTCACAAATCAACATGGGTCTGCGGGCATTGTTGAGGTAACTGCGAATAACTGTGCCTTCGATCAATGCCATGTCACCATATTTCATATCAATCATGGGCGTGATTTTTGTTTTGTCTTGATAACGCAAGGGCATGTGAAAAAGTAAATCAACAACTTGCTCAATTCCAAGTGTGGCTAATTTTTCTGCGGTTTTTTTACCTATGCCTTTTAAAGTGGTTAGTTGCATTATTTATTGGTGTAGTGTATATTTTTAAAATATATCACACTAACTTGAATTTTTCATACAATTAGTACATTCGGGATAAAGGAGAATTAATATGAACCCAGAACAAATTAAAATTATTATTGTTATTATTGCCACATTGTTATTATCATTCTTGATTGACTCAAGGAGTTCTGGATCAGCTTCAGCTGAAGATTTGAAAAAAATTGCAGCCATTATGGGTACTCAAGTCCAAGCCAGTCCAGAAAAAAAGACAAGTAAAAAATCAAACACCAGTAGCTCTAAACCCAGTTGCCGAAAAAAAGGCTTTAACCTTTATGGAAATGTACAGTTTGTAGATTCTTTTCCAGATTTAACCATTGAGTATGTCAGTTCATTTCCTGATATTAATGTTCAGTTTGTCTCTTCTTTTCCAAGTAACTGCGGTCAATGGAAAGAAGTAGATTCATTCCCGGATTTTAAAGTTCAAGTTGTGAGTTCTTTTGCCGATTTAAAAGTGAAAAAAGTCTCATCATTTCCTGGCATGGAATAATTAATTTAGGGCGCTAAGGTCGACAAATTAATTACACAGCAATTAATAGGTGGCTGTTGATTTTTTTCAGTTTAGTTTTTAATGGCTCATTTAATGCAGTTAATAGTCCCACTTCATGTAGCCAGGAATTTAATTTGGCTTTAGCACCGCCATTTAAAGACTGATAATACTGATAGGGTTTTTGCCACATCCACAGTGAATAGGGATAAACAGCCCTTTCTGATTCGATTCCATTTAATTTAAACTTATGGGTGCCAAGAGTTTTGGGTAAATCTTGATAATTGTTTCTGGAATTCCATTGGTTCAGTATTTTTGCTGTTTCCATTAATACAGGAACTTGCTCTAATGACATTAAATTTAATATGTTATCAATAATTTTTGGGGTTTTATCATCTGCAAAGAAATTTCCTTTTGTACGGCTTTTAGCATTCATTCTATTGACCCAAATATTCACATAAGGGGCTTTTGTTTTCATAATCTTCCCTGCAAAAGGGTCTTGATAGAAAAAGGCAAACATCGGGCCAAATATACTAAAGTCAGCGATGGATGGCCGACTTCCCATTAAGTATTTATTCTTCTTAAAATAATTGCTGTCTCTTATACACATCTGACGCT
>CAJXVJ010000275.1 GCA_913061105.1 uncultured Alcanivoracaceae bacterium
GAGATTTCTGCCTGTCTCGTGGGCTCGGAGATGTGTATAAGAGACAGGTCTTAAAATCTTTTATTAATCCAATCAGAAACAATATTCAATGCAATGGGAGAAAAAGTTTCTTCAATTGTTCCATATTCACTTAATGCCCCTGTTTCAGATGTTTGGAATAAGTGATTCATGCCCGCTAATTCTTGTACTGTGAAATCTTTGTTGCCAGCCTGTTTTAGTATTTGATCAATCGCATTTAAGTTCAAATCAGGCAACACTTGAAAATCTTTTTCACCATTGATGGCTAACACTGGGCAAGAAACCTTTGATAAGAATTGTTTCGGGTCGGTTCTGATAAAGTATTGGAACCAATTTGAGCTCAGGGTTTTTATCTGTGACTTCACCACTTCCTCAGTAAAATCTTCTGTTAGTTCTTTTGGACTTGTTTCAACGGTGTGGTTTAAAAACTCTGTTAGTTCTGTTTTTAATTTATCTGTGTTTTGTTCGTTTTTAACCATCTCAAATACTTGTTTAGAAACGACTTCATTAAAATCTAGCTTTTCTTTACTGGCTCCTGCTAATTCAGCAGCTTTTCTGCCTTGTGTTAACAATATAGTAGCGCCATCTACACCAGTGCCTGCTAGCATAACAATAAAGGCAATATCATCGCGAGAAGACGCTAACATTGGAGCGATAAAACCGCCTTCACTGTGACCTATTAGTCCAATTTTAGTGTAATCAATGTCATCTCTGGATTTTAAATAATCAACGGCAGCAGCTACATCGGTTGCAAAATCAGCAGAAGTTGCGGTTTTATGCTCCCCTTCTGATTCTGCAACACCTCGGTCGTCAAATCGAAGTACCGCTATGCCTTTATTTGTGAGATGGTCAGATAAAACTAAAAACGGACGGTGATTAAATGGGCCGAGTTCTTCATCCCTATTTTGCGGTCCAGACCCTGTAATTAATACAGCAACTGGGGGGTTATTAACACCTTTTGGTAATGTCAATGTGCCTGCTAATTTTATAGAATTTGCAGATTTATTGATGAAACTGACATCTTCGGATACATAATTATAAGGCTTAACAGGGTCTTGAGGCCTAACAACCTTTTTAGGTTTTTCAGCTTCTTGAGTTGATAAGTTTAAAGGAAAGCTTGTTCCGCCCTGTGTGAATGTCCCTGATATCCCTTCATTGGATAACTTACCATTGTAATGCGCACCAATAGCTTGCATGCTTATGATTAATTCTCCATCTGAAAATGTTGTAGAACTGGTTGGAATTCCCATGGCACCCTGATCAGGGCTATCCATAGTACTGGAGTATCCAGTTTCTTCAGATTTAACGTGAAATGAAATCCTCAGCTTGGTTCCCATGACATCCAATTGACCGTGCCAATCCCCTGTAATTTCTTGAGCATGTGCTAAACTTGATACAATTAAAAGAAAAATAAATTTATACATACGGACTCCTTAAATACTATTCGAGATTAAAAGTTAAACTTATTTTAAGTTATTATACTTGCCATACAAGTGAGGAAAGTCACGAAATAATTCTATTTAACGCGTACAAT
Organism: uncultured Alcanivoracaceae bacterium; assembly: GCA_913061105.1. Classification (GTDB taxonomy): domain Bacteria; phylum Pseudomonadota; class Gammaproteobacteria; order Xanthomonadales; family Marinicellaceae; genus NORP309. The sequence continues at coordinate 1,553 of CAJXVJ010000275.1, forward strand.
TAATAAATAAAAAACCAATATAGATAACGAATTGATTTATAATATGGTATTACTTAATTGATTATTGTTTTATGAATTTAAAGAGGGATTAGACAATCAAAAAAATCAATTTTAAAAATAAACCATATACTTATGAATAAGTTATTTTGTATTCTTACTATTATTTCATTTGCTACTCAAGCAGAAATTTTCAAAGAAAAATCTGATGAACTGGGTATTAGCTTCAAACACTACGATGGCAGATCAGGCATCTATCATTTCACAGAAACAGCAGGGAGTGGAGTTGCTTGGATAGACTTTAATAATGATGATAAAATAGACCTACTTTTGGTTAATGGTGTTAATGGTAATCACAAACTATTTGAAAACAATGGTGAGACTTTTAAAGATGTTTCAATGTATTTGAATAGTAAAAAATCTGATGATCGTACCATGGGAATTTGCAGTGCCGACATTAATCAAGATGGATGGGTAGATTTTTTATTAACAAGTTATGGACATGATAAAATATATATCAATCAAAATGGTAAAGGATTCAATTCATACAATTTAGATAGAAAAAAACTGTGGTCAAGTAGCTGTTCTTTTGCAGATTTAGACAATGATGGTGATTTGGATTTGTATGTTGCCAGATATGCAAAATATCAACTAAATGGCAATAAAACATGCCAAAGTGGCGATGCCAAGGGCTATTGCAATCCAACAGCTTATCCAGGTGAAACAGATGGGATATATTTAAATGATAGTAAAGGTCAATTCACTGAAGTCTCTGATCAACGAGGAATTCATACAGGCGGTGAGGATCGAAGCTTTGGTGTTTTAATCAGTGATTTCGATAATGATAATGACAGTGACATATATGTTGCCAATGACGGTAGTAATAACCGACTCTATATTAATGATGGCAAAGGTCAGTTTAAAGACAATGGATTGATATCAGGGACTGCCATAAATCTAAATGGAATAGCCGAAGCCAGTATGGGGTTAGCGATTGGTGATATTAATAATGATAGTAAACAAGATATTATTGTCAGCCACTTTTCCATGGAAACCAATACCATTTATCAAAATTTTGGTGGTACATTCTTCTCTGATTCAACCCAAAACTTTGGTATTAATAACAGCAGTTATATGAGCATGGGATGGGGTTTATCATTGGCTGATATTAACAATGATGGATTAGAAGATTTAATAGTTGCCAATGGTCACATTCATGAATTTGCTGCAAAAATCGACAGCAGGCAAACCTACAAGCAAGCTAACCAAATATTTATCAATGATTCTGGTAAAAAATTTAATGTGGTTTCCGAGGATAAAGCATTTCACCCTATTACTCATAAGTCTTCAAGAGGTTTGGCCATGGCTGATTGGAACAATGATGGTAAAATTGACCTGGCAATTAATAATATAAATGACAGTGTAGATGTATTTGAAAATATAGATTCTAATGTTAATAACTGGATTGGTGTAAAGCTTATAGGTAATAAAATTAACAGAAGTGCTATTGGCGCTGTTGTAACCTTAAACAATGGTGATTTAGTCATCAGAAAAGAAGTGATTAGCGGAGGCAGTTTTCAGAGTCAATCAGATTTAAGGTTGCTATTTGGCTTGGGCCAGAATAAAGGGCCTGTGCATATAGAGGTTAAGTGGTTAGATGGTAAAAAGAGTTCAGTTAATATCGAAAAAATTAATAAATATCATACAATAATATATTTATGATTTTTATTGTTTTAATTATTGAAATTCAATAATCCATTTTTTAATTTAAAATCATTAAGAATCATTTTATTATCTGAGATTGATTCATCAATAACCTTAATGGCATTTTCGGTTTGACCCAAAGACAAATAAATTTGAGCTAAATGGATTCGCCATTCATCCATCCAAGGTGCGAAATCAATGGAGGTTTCTATTTCAATAATGGCTTCATCAACCTTATTTTCACTAAGCAGTAAAATACCATACCAAAAATGTAGCGCTGCTGACTCATTAAATTTTAAAGTGGCTTGCTTACAAATTAATTGTAAATCATCTTGTTTACTAATGTATTTATAGCTTTGACAGTATAAAGTGGCTTCGGATGCACTCATTTTTTCAATGTTTGAAGATTGGAATAATGCATTAATAACTTTCATGTTTTGAGACTTCAAGGCTGCAAAAAGTATTTTTTCTCTGTGTATGGTTTTGATTTTTGATACATCCAACTGGTATAAAAGAGTTAATGATTGATTCACCTGATTATTGTGTAGTAATAATGATAACAAATGGTACTTATATTCATTAATTCTTTTTAATTTCGGATTATTTTCCATTAAAAACTCCATTTCATCTAATTGCTTAGAATCTGTTTGCTTCGTTTCGAAAGATAACATGATTTGATACAGTTTATTAACTTTTTTTATTCTAGAAAAGTCATTTATTCTTATTAATGACTGACTTTTTAAATAAAACAATTTGCTATTCATACTTCCCAAACTAATAGCCATATCGATGTGCTTTAGTGCCTCTTGATAATTCTTTAAGGCAAAACTAATTTGGGCATACAATTGGTAATAATCCTTGTCTCTATCTTCCATAGGAACCAATTCAATGTGTTTTAATGATTCTTCGACATCAATAATTATCCCAATTTGGGCCAAATATTTTTCGCGTTTGATTTTGTTTTTTAATACATTTAACTCAACAATCAGTCCAAACCTATCTAAATTTTGGATCAATTCTTTATTAATGTAGGAATTAATCTCTGGATGATTAATAAGCTGTTGAAAATATTTTATGGTGCCTGAAATCTGTCTCTTATACACATCTGACGCTGCCGACGATCTACTCTGTGTAG
>CAJXVJ010000276.1 GCA_913061105.1 uncultured Alcanivoracaceae bacterium
CCATGACTCAAGCCAAAGTGGGTATCTCTCAAGCATTTCCTCGTGGTAAAACCTTGCAATTAAAGAAACAACAATTGTCGATTCAAAGTGAAATATTGCCTTTTCAAAGATTAGACCGTTCGGCTCAAGTCGAAGTGAATGTGACTCAATTGTGGTTTGATGCTTATTTGGCGCAAGAGAGTATTGGATTGATTGAACAGAATCGATCTTTATTTGAACAGTTAGCAGAAGTAGCAGTAAACAATTACTCATCGGCATTTGGAAAAACCCAACAACAAGACTTGATCAGGGCTCAGTTAGAGTTAACACGACTAGAAGACCGATTAACGCTGTTGAAGCTAAATTATGACAGCAATTTGCAGAATTTATCACAATGGTTAACAGACAGATTTACCCAGGATTATACAGATTTAGATGTTGTACAAGGCATCAATTCAACTGATCAATTACAGCTTGAAAAAATAATGCCTGCTATCATTAAAAAATATACAGTAAATTTATCTGAAGATGAGATGGCCTTAGTTTTAAACGATCACCCAGCGGTTGTTGCATTGCAACAAAATATTAGGGTCAGTGAAACAGACATTGAATTGGCGAAACAGAATTATAAACCAGCTTGGGGATTGAATGCCAGTTATGGACACAGGGGCGAGTCGGATTTAGGTGTCAATCGTGCTGACTTCTTGACCTTGGGCGTTAGTATTGATGTGCCTTTGTTTACTAAAAACCGTCAAGACAAAAAATTGGATGCAGCAGTAGCGGTTAATGATGTGGCTCAGGCGCAAGTGTATCAATTATTAAAAATGATGTTAGCAGACTATAAAAGTGCAGCTGTTCAACTCAAGCACTTGGATAAAAGATATGCGTTATACACAACACAATTATTGCCTCAAATGCATGAACAAGCAGAAGCTTCGCTTACGGCTTATACCAATGATGATGGTGATTTTGCCGAAGTGGTTCGTTCAAGGATTGCAGAGTTGAATGCTGAAATTGATGCTTTAAGTATTGCTGTTGATAGACAGAAAATAATGGCACAGCTCAATTATTTCTTTATCAAAGTATAGTGGAGAAAAAACAATGAATAAAAAAATAACTTTAAGCATGGGAATTGTAATCGGGATAATTTTAATGTTGGCTGTTAACTTGTTTTTTGGCGAATCAAAATCAAATAGCTCTGCATCAAAAAGTAGTGAAAGCCAGGAAAGAAAACCACTGTATTGGGTAGCGCCAATGGATGCAAATTTCCGCAGCGACAAACCTGGTCAATCACCAATGGGCATGGACTTGGTTCCGTATTACGGAGATCAAGGCGGTGGCCTGGATGAAGGACCAGGGACTATTCGGATTTCTGCCGATGTGGTAAATAATTTGGGTGTCAAAACAGCCAGAGCAACAATGATGCCTCTAGAAACTGAGATTAATACGGTTGGTTATGTACAATACGATGAAGATAAAATCGTACACATTCATCCTCGTGTTGAAGGTTGGATTGAAACCTTATATGTTAAATCACTGGGTGATAGGGTAGAAAAAGGCCAAATATTGTATGAAATTTATTCTCCAGCTTTAGTCAACGCCCAACAAGAATTGTTATTGGCATTGGCGAGAAACAACAAGGGATTAGTTGCAGCCGCCAAAGACCGTTTAAAGTCATTGCAAATACCGGATAGTGTTATAAGTGATTTAATGAAAACTAAATCGATTAAGCAAAACATTGCTTTTTATGCACCACAAAGTGGATTTGTTGACAACCTTAATATTCGTCAGGGTTTTTATGTACAGCCAGGCACTACCATTATGTCAATTGCACAATTGGATACTGTTTGGGTTGAGACAGAGGTGTTTGAACGCCAAACTGCATTAGTTTCACTAAATACTGAAGTGAGCATGACTCTGGATTTTTTGCCTAGAAAAACCTGGAAAGGCAAGGTGGATTATATTTACCCGCAACTCGATACCAAAACCCGCACATTAAGGGTGAGGTTGCGTTTTGATAACCCTGATTTTCAATTAAAACCCAATATGTTTGCTCAAGTAACCATGTATATTGATGATGACAGAGAATTGCTGTTGGTTCCAAAATCTGCTGTGATCAGATCTGGTATTAGCAACCGAGTGGTATTGGCAATTGGTGAAGGTAAATACAAATCTATCAATGTTGATATCGGCCGAATAGGTGATAATTACATCGAAATACTCTCTGATTTGAATGAAGGTGAAGAAATAGTGACATCGGCGCAATTTTTATTGGATTCAGAATCCAGTAAAACCTCTGATTTCATGCGCATGAATCACCAAGAAAATAATGATATGGGTTCAAGCAATTTACCAATTGCTAAAACCACAGGAATCATCACTTCACTGATGAAAGACCATGGTATGGTGAGTATTGATAGAGCAGCCATAGAAGAATGGAACAGACCAGCGGCTAATGTTGATTTTTTAACCGATAAGTCTGTTGACCTAACACATCTAGCTATTGGGAATGAAGTCACCTTTACTTTTGAAATCAATAATGGTGATTTTATTATCACTGAAATTAGTCTTTCGAAGGAGTGATTTATGATAGTTTCGTTGATTAAATGGTCTGTTGGTAACAGATTCTTGGTTTTATTGGCCACAGTGATGTTGGTTGGTGTTGGATTGTATTCTTTGAAAAATACACCGGTAGATGCCTTGCCAGATTTATCCGATGTACAAGTCATTATTAAAACCACATATCCTGGACAAGCCCCTCAAGTTGTCCAAGATCAAGTGACATATCCTTTAACAACTGCCATGTTATCTGTACCAGGTGCTGTGACTGTTCGTGGGTATTCGTTTTATGGTGATTCTTATGTTTATGTGATTTTTGATGAAAAGACCGACTTGTATTGGGCAAGATCTCGGGTATTAGAGTATTTAAGCCAAGTAGCACCTAAATTACCGGCTAATGCACGTCCAGCTTTGGGACCAGATGCCACAGGTGTGGGTTGGATATATTTGTATGCCTTACAAGACAGAACTGGCCAACATGATTTAAGTGAATTACGCAGTTTGCAGGATTGGTTTTTGAAGTACGAATTGCAAACTGTTCCTGGTGTTTCTGAAGTTTCTACTTTGGGTGGAATGGTCAAACAATACCAAGTCACGGTTGATCCAAATAGATTACGGGCATTCAACATACCTTTGTCCCACATTAATATGGCAATCAAACGGGGCAATCAGGAAATTGGAGCCTCTGTTATAGAAATGGCAGAAGCAGAATACATGGTACGTGCAACAGGTTATTTACAAAATGCCCAAGACATTGGCAATATTCCCTTGGGCTTGAATGACAATGGCACACCTTTGTTGTTAAAAGATGTCGCAGACATTGGCACAGGGCCACAAATGCGCCGAGGCATCGCAGAACTGGATGGAACAGGTGAAGTGGTTGGGGGCATTGTTGTTATGCGTTATGGTGAAAATGCCCAGTCCACCATTGATGCTGTCAAAATCAAATTAGAGCAGTTAAAGAAAGGATTGCCTGATGGGGTAGAAGTGGTTACAGTCTATGATCGCAGTGAATTGATCGAAAAAGCAGTAACTAATCTGTGGCATAAATTACTGGAAGAATTTGCCGTAGTGGCATTGGTTTGTATACTTTTTTTATTCCATATTCGATCATCTTTAGTGGCAATAATCAGTTTGCCTGTTGGTATAATAACCGCCTTTGTGATTATGTATTTCCAAGGATTGAATGCTAACATCATGTCATTGGGAGGCATTGCTATCGCCATAGGCGCGATGATTGATGGAGCCATAGTCATGATTGAGAATATGCACAAGCACATTGAAAAAACCCCAATTACAAAAGAAAACCGTTGGCAAATAGTGGCCAAATCGGCGACAGAAGTTGGACCGGCATTGTTTTTTAGTTTATTAATTATAACGGTTAGTTTTATTCCAGTATTCACTTTGGAAGCACAAGAAGGGCGTATGTTTGCACCTTTAGCATTCACCAAAACTTATGCCATGGCAGCCGCTGCCTTTTTAGCCGTGACTTTAGTACCTGTTTTAATGGGGTATTTTATTCGTGGCAAAATACTCCCTGAGCATAAAAACCCTGTAAATAAAGGCTTAACTGCTGTTTACCTGCCCCTTCTACGTGGTGTATTGGCTTTTCCGAAAACCACATTATTAGCAGGTTTAATTGTGTTAGCTGTGGGCATTTGGCCGGTTAATAAAATTGGTGGAGAATTTATTCCACCATTGGATGAAGGCGATATCATGTATATGCCGACCACTTATCCCGGACTTTCAATTGGTAAAGCCAGAGAGTTATTGCAACAAACCGACAAGTTGATTAAATCCTGTCTCTTATACACATCTGACGCTGCCGACGATCTACTCTGTGTA